>DAHUYR010000037.1 GCA_027315135.1 Microcaldota archaeon | reverse complement strand
CAACGTCAGCACATACTACTGTTCCAGTAACTATACCTGTAATAAAACAATCAACAGGAGTAACAACGCAGCTCTGCAATGATACTGCTGGGTATTATATAGTGTATAATTCCATCAATACTACTCTCCACATACTTCCTGGAATACAGTCATGCATCAATGTAATTATCAAGAACGAGACTTCCACGTACATACAATCAAACAGATCAATAATAACTGCAATAAACTACTCTACAAACAACACAAACGTTTCATCAATTGCAATTATCCATTATTCATGCTCAATACCATACTCAGACGTATACCCGTCAATATTCAAGAACGGCACATGGCAGAAGATAAACCCATTCACATTGAACGTGTCAACCTGTTCGGTACTGTTTGCAATCCCTTCAGATCCTGTAATAGCGTTGATTAATTCTGCGCATGCGAACTCTACAACTGTAAACACAACAACCTCTGCAAATACGACCCCGCCGCAGACAACAGCATCAACCTCAACTGTAAACCAGCAGAATCAGGCCGTTACCTGGGCAGTAATAATTGTGATAGTTGTGATAATCATACTCTTTGTCTATTCAAGAAGCAGGAAGAGATGAAACTTTTCACATGCCCGAGGAACGGGAAATAAACCGTCTCGAAAGGGTTATTAACAATGCCCGATTTAATAAATCAGGTAAAATGGATGCCAAATCTATGTATTCAGGCGTGCTTCAGGAGCTTGAAAGGCACATATCAGGAAACAAGGACATACTTACGCTGATGTTCGTATCACTAATTGCAGATGGCCATGCTCTCCTTGAAGGAGTTCCAGGAGTCGCAAAGACAACCATGACAAAGGCACTTGCGTCAGCGATAGATGCGGATTTCAAAAGGGTGCAGTGCACAGCAGATCTTGAAATAGAGGACATAATAGGATCCACATATATGGATGAACAGCATAATGTAAAGCTGAAGAAGGGCCCTGCATTTACAAACATATTGCTTGCAGACGAACTTAACAGGGCTCCTGTGAAGACCATGTCAGGTTTTCTGGAAGTCCTTGAAGAAAGAAGAGTAACAATAGGGGGAGAGGACATGCAGCTTCCAAAGCCCTTCATAGCATTTGCAACGCAGAACCCCCTTACAATAGAAGGGACAACTCCAATACCAAAGGTGCTTGCAGACAGATTCTTAATGAGAATAAGCGTAGGCTATCCTACAGAGGAGGCGGAAGAAGCTATGATCAGGATAAAGGAGAGAGAGGAGCAGATAGACTTCAAGAAGGTAATAAACAAGGATGACATACTTGCATTGCAGCAGCAGGCCAAAACCGTGAAGGTGCCTGATGACATTGTCAAGTTTATAACTACGGTAGTAGAAGCAACAAGGAGCGATATACACGTTGTCATGGGAGGCAGCCCAAGATCAGACATAGCATTCATGGCGGCGGGCAAGGCAAAGGCGTTAATAGAGGGCAGAAACGAGGTAAGCAGGGAGGATATACTATCCCTGGCAAGGCCGATACTCAGCCACAGGCTCGTTGTCAGGTCTACAGGAGGAATAGGGGTAAACGGTGTAATAGACGGCATAATAGCAACGCTATCATAAGGGAATTATCCTGAAAATATCCACAGCATTTATATTTATCGTGCATGAATAAGCTCTAGAGGGCCCGTAGCTCAGCTTGGATAGAGCGGCACCGTCCTAAGGTGATGGTCACGGGTTCAAAACATGCACGGTGCAAACCGTTTTGTGTGTATCCCGTCGGGCCCGTCTGGTGTTTGGAAATGGCGAAAAAAAAGGAAACTATAAGCAACATAAAGGAAAATAGCGTAATAATAAGGCCGATAGGAAAGACAGGCGGCCTTGATGCCATACACCTGGCGCTGATAGTGCTTGTAGTTGTGCTTGTGCTCCTTTTGGCATCGATGGCATACACTAAAGAGATAATCATAAAGAACGTGAACGCAACGAACTGCACCTATGGCTCTTCAAACGGCGCGTGCATTGTTCCAAAGAGCAACGCATCGCAGATAAAAGCAGTGTTTGAGAGCATAATAGCATCATACGCAACCTCAAATTCATCCTTATCGGTAATACCATACCTTGCAAATACCAGCACGATTTCGGAGCAGTATCTGCCTTACTCAAATTCATGGCTAGCAAGCATAACTGGGTACAATGCTGCAACCAACCAGTCTTTCAACTTTAAGGCTCTGATAAATGCTTCTGATAATTCAAAATTCACGCCTTTCATAGAGGTGGTCAGTCCAAAGAATCTATCTCAGAACAGGCTTGTATCTACTGGCGTTCTGAAGCTCGCAAACAAATACTCCTGCACACAGCAGAGTCCTGTCCAGGTATTTTGGTTCCTTGATCCTTACTCTCCAGGAGCGATATCCAGTTTGGCTGACGCAACTGCCATTGAAAAAAGGTTTAACAGCAGTGTAAATGTAACTCTCAAAATGCTTTACACGCAGGCATCAGTGAGAGTCGCACAGCAGTACGGGATAGCGAACGCCCAGGCGCTTTCAGGCTACCTGTTCTGCGCTTCGCTCCAGCCCAGATTCAGCAAATTTACAGAAGACCTGAATTCAGTGTACACCAATTCATATGTGTCTCCGCAGACACTCGCAGCAATAGCAAATCAGACTGGTCTAGACAATGCTTCACTCTCTTCATGCCTTGCAAATTATCCGCAGGTATTCGAAAGGCAGAACCTTCTATCAAGCTACTACAACATAACTACCTCTCCTTCAGTAGTCACAAACTGCGAATACGAATCTCTTCCACAGACTGCACAGAATGCAGTATGTTACGCCAACAGCAGCTTATGCTGATATGATGGAGCACGTTATCATAGGTATAGACACGGGGAAAACCTCTGCAATAGCGTGCATTGATCTCTACGGTAACATAAAAAAGTTGCACACCGCAAAATCATCCGGCATTCCCTGGTTTGTAGAAAAAATACGCGAATCAGGCATACCTGTCGTTATTTCCAGCGACAAGAAAAAATCGCAGGATACGGTAAGAAAACTCGCATCAATATTCAACTGCGTACTCTTCGCTCCGAAGGAGGATATACCTGTATGGAAGAAAAATGCAGAACTGGCGATGTACAAGGTAAACAGCATACATGAAAGAGACGCGCTATCAGCTGCAAAAGCAGCATATAACAGATATGCAAATAAATTATGGCAGGCAGAAAGGCTTGCGAAATTATCAAATGCTGATCCGGATTCCGTAAAGGCAATGGTAATAAGAAGATATTCGGTATATGAAGCTGTAAATAAAAAGGACAGGGTAAACAGATTCTTCAAAAAGTGATTCCGATGGAAGACAGGGTATACAACCTCATAGCACACTGGAAGCAAATACGTAAGTTGACTTATGAATTTGTAAGAGTCGTGCCCATATATGTGCTTAACAAGCATATTGAAAGGCCCATATATGACAGCATGGGCAAGCAAATCTACGAACTGGCACTAATGCAACGCCACTACACCGACATTCTGGATGGAAAACCTGCAGATTTCTCAAAAATGGCTCCAAAAAACTTCAAGATACACGAGTCAGCGGAGCTGACAAGGGCACTCAAGACGTCTGATGAATACTTCTTCAAGGTCGCATTAATAATAACTGACTGGGAATCTCCAATTTACGAAGCAATGGGCAGGAAGCACTCTGCATATGGCGTTGTGCAGATGTTAGTAGAACACGAGACCTTCCACCAGGGGCAATTTGCAGCGATAAGCTACCTGACAGGCATAAAGCTTCCGAAGAGTTGGAAGGATGAAGTGTCATTCCACTTCAGATAAGCTGTTGAAGATAGTATTATCTGCATTTCTGTTAGTCTAGAATCGCACCATGATAACTATAAATTTCTTTCGAGCCAGATACTCTAGGGTCTTTTTATGTGGTATGATAAGATAATGGATGCTGATCCTGAACTATACGAATATATCAAATCAGAGCTTGCAAGGCAGCAGGATGGGCTCGAGATGATACCATCAGAAAACTTCACCAGCATCGCAGTAATGCAGGCTTCAGGCTCCATACTAACTAACAAATATTCTGAGGGATATCCAGGAAGAAGATACTACGGCGGCAACGAATTCATTGACAAGATAGAGACGCTAGCAGTAGAACGCGCAAAGAAGCTCTTTAATGTCCCTTATGCTAACGTACAGCCTTACTCAGGATCTCCTGCAAATCTTGCAGTGTATTTTGCGATATGCAAGCCTGGAGACCCGATAATGGGGCTTGATTTGACTCACGGTGGGCATCTAACGCATGGCTGGAAGACCAGCGTCACGGGTCAAACCTTCAAAAGCATACCCTATCATGTGAATAGGGATGGCAGCATAGACTTGGAAGAAGCAAGGAGGCTTGCACAGGAAAACAAGCCAAAGATAATCTGGGTGGGCTATACTGCATATCCGAGAGAGTTCCCATTCGAGGAATTCTCTAAAATAGCAGATGAAGTAGGGGCATATCTTGTCGCTGACATATCACATATAGCAGGTCTTGTTGCCGGAGGTGCGCACAAGAGCCCTGTAGAGTATGCGCACATTGTTACCACGACAACTCACAAGACACTTCGCGGACCAAGGGGCGCAATCATAATGGTGACTGAAAAGGGCATGAAGAAGGATCCTGATCTGGGCAAGAAGATTGACAAGACAATAATCCCGGGGATGCAAGGAGGTCCACACAATCATCAGACTGCTGCTGTGGCCGTGGCTCTTCTTGAGGCGTCAAAGCCGGAATTCAGGGATTATGCAAGCCAGGTAGTTAAAAACGCAAAGGCTCTTGCAGCATCGCTAATGAAAAACGGAATCACCACAGTCACAAACGGCACTGACACTCATCTGATACTGATAGACCTTACGCCATTCGGCAAAGGGCTTGGTATATTTGCCGAGCAAGCACTGGGAGCTTCTGGCATAACTGTAAACAAGAATACGATACCTAATGAACAGTCAAGTGCATTCTATCCCAGTGGAATAAGGCTGGGCACTCCTGCCATAACAACAAGAGGCATGAAGGAACCGGAGATGACAATCATAGGGGGTCTTTTTGCAGAAGTGATAAACCAGATAAAAGAAGAGCACTTTCCGGAAAATAAGGAAGATGTGCCTGCATACATGGAAAATTTTAGGAATAGGATAAAAGAAAACAAAAATCTTAAGGATGTAAGAACGAAGGTGGTGGAAATGGCAAGACGTTTTCCACTATATGCAGAAATTGAATTGCGATAAAAGTGAGAGGCATGGGAAATAAGTCTGTAAAGAAAACTGTAGACGAGAAGTCTCTAAACACTGCGAGAAGAGCAGATGACGGGGAATTGAAAGTAAAGGCCAAGACGGCCGACGAGCAATATCTTAAGATAGTGCAGAGAGTCCTGGATGAGGGAGAGTGGAAGGATAACAGAACAGGTGTAAGGACTATCACAATAGCAGGTGCTGCATTTGAGCACGATATGGCAAATGGCCTGCCACTTCTCACCACTAAGAAGATGGGCTTCAAATCAATAGCGTCAGAACTTGAATTCTTCATAAAAGGAGTTACGGACAAGAAATGGCTGCAGGATAGGGGGAACCACATATGGGATGAATGGGCAAGTCCAAAAATAGTTCCGTACGGTCATTCTGAAGCAACAAAAAAGAAGATGAAGGAGGAAAGGGACCTCGGTCCAGTATACGGCTATCAATGGAGGCACTTCAACGCGCCATACAAGGGTTATGACGCAGATCACACAGGACACGGGATTGATCAGCTTTCAAACATTGTGCAGAAACTGAAGAAAGATCCAAACGACAGGAGAATGATAGTCTCAGCATGGAACCCACAGCAGCTTGGAGAAATGGCACTGCCGCCATGTCATTATGGATTTCAGGTTACAGTGATAAACGACAAGGTCAATCTGCTATGGAACCAGCGTTCTGTAGATACGATGCTTGGCCTTCCATATAACATAGCAAGCTATGCGCTGCTCCTCCACCTGCTGGCAAAGGAAGCAAATCTAAAAGAAGGAAAACTTGTAGGTTTCCTTGGCGACGTCCATATCTACGAGAATCATGTCAAAGGAGCAAAGGAACAGCTGTCCAGGGATCCGCATGCTTTCGCCTCGCCAACAATAGAAACAGCTAACTTCACCAACATATTCGAATGGAAGTATACAGATACTGAAATCAAAAACTACAAAAGCTATGACAAAATCGAATTCGAGATAGCAGTGTGACAATGTCCATGCATATAATTGCAGCTATGACAAATGACAAGGTCATAGGTGCAAATGGTAAAATACCATGGTCCATACCGGAAGAGATAAAGCTATTCAAGGAGCTTACCACCGGCAACACTGTGATAATGGGGAAAAACACGTGGCTTTCACTGCCAGAAAGATTCAGACCTTTGCCAAACCGCATAAATATAATCGTAAGTGCCACTATGGGACAACAGCAGGGTGCAATAATCTGCAGGACAGTAAACGAAGCTATAGAAAAAGCCGGCAACGATCACGAAATTTACTGTATAGGAGGTGCACAGGCATATGCAGCCATGTTGCCCTTGACAGATACACTTCATATATCATGGATAAAAAAGCATTATGCTGGGGATACTTACTTCCCAGAAATAGACTTTAACGGATGGGAGATAACAGAGAGCAAGGAGTTCGAAGAGTTTGTCTACAAGAAGTATTCACGGATAAGATGAATAGCAGGATAATCTTCCATTTCAGATAAACTGTAGTATACTATCAAAGCATATATGAATAACAAAACCCGAAATGCAAAGCATAGCCTACTTCTACTTCGTCAATCTGCTGTTGCAATGCAAACTATAAAAACTCAAGAGCAGACCAATATTTTATTGATGCATTGTCAATATCCAAAGCCATGATCGTAGCGGGAGGATCGAGCAAGCGCATGAATGGCGTAGATAAAATATTCGCCGAGATAGCTGGAAAACCTGTAATAGCCCATACTATTGACGCATTCGAAAGGTCTAATTCAATAGATGGAATAATTCTTGTGCTGCCTAACCAGAATGTGGAAAAAGGAAAGAGCCTGATACAAAAATATGGTTATAAGAAAGTGGAGATGGTCTGTGAAGGAGGAGCAACAAGGCAGCAGTCGGTAAGCAATGGCCTAAGATTTATCAAAAACTGCGATTTTGTAATAGTTCATGACGGTGCAAGGCCGTGTGTTACCAAAGAGACAATAGAATCCGGCATCAAGGAAGCGCAGGAGGAAGGTGTTGCAATAGCAGCATCTCCAGTATCTGATACGATAAAGCAAGTTGGCGATTCCTTGCATGTAGAAAAGACCCTTGACAGGAATAAACTAAGGTCGATACATACTCCACAGGTCTTCAGATTGGAAATACTGAGAAAGATACATGAGAATCCAAAATTTGATGCTACCGACGATGCAGGCCTTGCAGAAAGAATGGGCTACAAGGTAAAGGCGTACGACAATTCTCACGATAACATCATCTAAGATAACAAAATAGCGCAGAAGATAGTGGATTTCAAAATGGCGTCTTTTAAAGACGCCCGAAGGGTGGAATCTTGAAGATAGCTATTTAGACTAAGAAAGAAGGTTAGATTTGGTAAACGGATAACGTCAAGGAAGAAAACGTTAAGAAAAGTGTTAAATATCAAATAATATAAAACTAGTTTATGTCGAAACTCATGAGTGATAAAGAAATAAATGCTAAGCTAAAATTAATTGATGCTATGCTTATAGTCATTGGTGTTATAATAGCTATAAACTATCAAGTTTTAAGTGCAACTTCTCTAATTCTTGCCATTAAACTTATCGACATGCCCCTATTTTTCTTTATAACTGCAATAGGATACTATGCCCTTCTTTCCTTAATTATTTCTAATAGTGGCCTCCACTTTGAGATACCAATAGCGATTCTTTCTATTTGTACGGCAGTCACGTTTGCTACAAGTATAAGTATGACGCTATTATTAGCAATCAGCAGTATTCTAGATTTTTATATTTACATGATTATTC
>DAHUYR010000008.1 GCA_027315135.1 Microcaldota archaeon | reverse complement strand
ACGCAAATGGAAGGACGGCATTACGAACTGGTCATCCATTATAATAGCGTGATGATAGAAAATATACACTCAGGTATAAGTCTAGGGTCGCACGTAATGAAGGGCTATGTGGAGAGCGAAACTAAGGGTGGCAACTACTTTGAAGTAAGAATTAGGCTCTCAAAAGGCAACGACATAAATGAAAGCAAGTGTACCTGTAACAGTGCGCATTTCTACGGAAATCCATGTTCCCACGCGCTTTCAATGAGAAACGTTTATGTTAAGAATAAGAAAGAACTGAAAGAGGAAGTTAGGAAATAAGCATGTGAGTCAGCAAAAAGGCAAGTGTTCGCAGTTGATTAAATGAGTCGTATTAAAAAGATTACCCAAAATGGTATATTGTGCTATGGCGAATTCGCAGAGAGTCTTGAAGCCAACATACTTGATGATCCAGGATTAAGAGGCGCGTTGCGCGGACTGAATCACTCAATAGCAAGAGAGGTATCAAAGCACAGTAGACCTTCTTACAGTGTAAAGAAGGGGGTTGCGAAATCAAACACACTGATCAGAAAATAGATGAACGCTTATTGGTAAATGCAATGAAGATTGCGTAATGATGCGGGCAGGCTGTAAATTCTGAAGAAAAACAATAGTACTTGGAAATTTATTTAGTATAGTGATGTGATGGAAACGAAACAAAAGAGCATAGCGACGGTAAATGGAGCAGTGCATAATGAATCTGAAGGAAGAATTGGAGCATTTAAGAATGCTGCGCGAGGTGCAGTAGTGGGTGCAGTTATTGCAGTCTCTGCGTCAGGATGTGCGACATATCAGCAGAACGGTCAAATGTTAGGAGGAGTTCTTGGTGGAGTAATAGGAAGTCAGATAGGCCAAGGTGAAGGAAGGGCAGCTGCAACAATAATAGGAACACTGGCAGGTGCGTATATAGGAGGTAGTATCGGCAGAAGCATGGACAGACAGGACCAGATAAATGCCTACAATGCGATAGTCAATAATCCTGTAGGCAGAACGACGTACTGGGCAGACCAGAATGGAAATAGCTACAGAGTCACGCCTACGCAGCAGTATATGCCGCAGCAGGGATCTATGACAGGCAGTGTATGTCGAAGCTATGTTACTACTGGTTTCATAGGAGGACAGGCGCAGACAATAAAAGGAGTGGCCTGCCAGCAGCCTGACGGAAGCTGGAAGATAGAGTAAATTATAGTATGAGGCATTTTGCCTCATCTTTCTAATCCTTTGTTTTGTCGTGGCATGCCCTGATTCATAAACAGTATTCGCTTCCAGAGTGAACGGCAAACATAGTCACGAATGCCTTCTGACATTTTCAATGAAGTAATTCTGCAGACTTATGGAGCCTTCTTGATTATGCCTTCTTGGAGTAGTGAGCAGTCACGTAGCTCTCAAGATGCTTCTTGAATTCGGCTCTTGCAACGTCCGCCTTCACTGCAGCTACCTGCTTTCCGTCTTCATATATCAGACATGACGGATTCTCTCCGCTTCCAGGAAGGGAAATTCCTATCTGTGCCATTCTAGATTCACCAGGACCGTTGACAACACAGCCCATTACCGCTACCTTCATCTCTTCTACACCTTCGTATCCCGCACTCTTCCATTCCGGCATGCGCTCCTGCAGATAACCGGTCAGATCCTGTGCCATCTCCTGGAATGTGGTCGACGTGGTTCTTCCGCAGCCCGGACAGCTTGTTACAAGCGGCGAAAAGTGCCTTATGTCAAGTGACTGCAGTATCTGCCTGCATACGTTCACCTCCTCAGCCCTGCTTGACCCAGGAGTCGGCGTCAAAGAGACTCTTATCGTATCTCCTATTCCCTGCGTAAGCAGCAGAGAGAGCGCTGCTGAGGATGATGCCACTCCCTTGCTTCCGATTCCAGCTTCAGTAAGACCAAGGTGCAAAGGCTGTTCTATCCTTGCTGCAAGCATCTGGTATGCCTTTACCATCTTCGACACCTCGGATATTTTAGTGCTTACTATTATCCTGTTAGGTTCAACTCCGTATTCTATTGCTTTGTTTACTGACTGAACTGCGCTTTCCACAACCGCTTCCACCATTATGTCTTCTGCGCTTTTCTTGACAGCGGAACGTGTATTATCATCCATCATCTTAGTCAATACTGTCTGGTCAAGTGACCCCCAGTTAACCCCTATTCTTACTGGCTTGTCATGGTCTTTTGCAACGTCAAGTATGGACTTGAAATTATCATCGTGCTTGTCTCCAAAACCGACGTTGCCTGGATTTATCCTGTATTTGTCAAGCGCATCTGCGCAGCTTGGCACCTCTCTGAGAAGCTGATGCCCATTGTAGTGGAAGTCACCTATAAGTGGAATATTGTATCCTAAATCATCAAGCGTTTTCCTTATGTCTACTACTGCACGAGCCATCTTCAGGTTCTGCACTGTGAATCTGACGAGTTCTGACCCTGCCTTGTGGAGCTCTATTATCTGAGCTACGGTGCTGTTTACCTCTCCAGTATCGGTATTGGTCATGCTCTGAATTGCAACAGGATTGTCCGAGCCTATGTACATATCCCTTACCCTTACCTGCAGGCTCTTTCTCCTAGGTTTCCAGTCTATATCCTTTTTCATGCTTATTGTTGCCATGCTTTCACCCACTTCTTGCTAGAGGCCTGTTGAGTTCATAAGGCATGGTGAATTTCATATTTTCCTTTATTACCTGCATACTCTCCACGACAGCACCATTGTCCTTGAAGTGCTGTGCGAGCTCCTGCACCAGGTACTCAGGCGCGCTTGCGCCTGCGGATATTCCAATTGTCTTTTTGCCCTCGACCCACTCCTCCTTAAACTCGCTTATATTGTCTATAAGATACGCATCGACGCCGAGCGTCTTCGCAGTATCTACCAGTCTGTTTGAGTTTGAAGAGTTCTTGCTTCCAAGAACTATTATCGCATCACATTTGCTTACTGCCTGCTTTATCGCACCCTGCCTGTTTGTAGTAGCATAGCATATGTCTGATGAAGGCGGAGCACGCATCTGCGGAAATCTCTCCTTCAACGCACCTATAACACCTTCGCATTCATCAACTGACAATGTTGTCTGTGTAAGGTAAGAGAGTTTTGCTGGGTCCTTTACTTTCAGCATGGCAACCTCAGCAGGAGTTTCCACTATCTGCGTTATGTCTGGCCTTATGCCCATTACGCCTATCGCTTCAGGGTGATTCCTATGGCCTATGTATATTATCTCAAGACCCTCCTTTGCAAATCTGCCTACCTCTATATGTATTTTGGATACAAGAGGGCAGGTAGCATCTATTGTAGAGAGCTTTCTCTCCCTTGCCTGCTCCCTTACCTTAGGGGCTATACCATGAGCAGAGAATACGCATACGCTCCCTTCAGGAATCTCCGCTATCTCCTCTACGAATATCGCTCCTTTTGCACGCAGAGCATCGCATACGACCTTGTTATGGACTATTTCATGCTTAACATATACTGGTGCGCCGAAATTGCTCAGAGCCTCCTCTACAGTATTTACTGCACGTTCTACTCCTGCGCAGAATCCCCGTGGTTCTATTAAAAGTACTCTTTCGACAGCCATTTTATTCCCTTGTTATAATATTACTGCATAAATGTATGTTAAATGCATTGATATAGTTACGCGCACCAGATTATTTATAATTGCATGGCCGTAATTGGCATCTGACGAAAGTCTATCCGGCAGTTTATCCATGTACGGTTCTGTTCGCATCATGTATGTACTCTTTTCCCGATGGATAGCTTCTGAGAAAGAATCTCCTTGAAGTTCTGCTTCACGTGCATTCGCGCCCATGAATCCGCGTCTACTATCTGGGAGAGTGCGGGATTCTGCACCACAGTATGTGCATCGAGAGCGCTCTCTATCAGCTTGGGCATATCTGTAAACTTTATCCTTCCTTCAAAGAATAGTTCTACTGCCGTTTCGTCTGCGCCGTTCAGCACCGCAGGTGCTGTTCCTCCTGACCTTCCTGCCATATACGCGAGATTGATGCTTGGGAAGCGTTCCATATCAGGTTCTTCAAAATCAAACCTGCCAACTGCTGAGAGTTCCAGCCTTTTTAATCCTGTATCAATCCTATGCGGGTATGTTAACGAGTACGCTATAGGATATCTCATGTCGTGTGGTCCTTGCTGCACCTTCTGACTACCATCTATAAGTTGCACTCCGGAATGCACTATGCTCTGCGGATGCACTACTATCTTAACCTTGTCCGGATGCATGCCGAATATTGCTGATATCTCTATCACTTCCATGCCTTTGTTCATCAACGTTGCAGACCTTATTGTTATCAGCTTGCCCATGTCCCATGTCGGATGCCTCAGCGCCTGTTGCAATGTTGCTTTGTCAAGCGCTTCTTTGTTCCATTCTCTGAAAGGGCCGCCGGAGCATGTCAGTATTAAATGGTCTATGTTATGCTGTGCGCCACGAAGCAGGTGCCATACTGCGCTGTGTCTCTCTCCAGAATCTGAATTGTAGACCTCAGGCTCCAACGTCTGCCATATTGCATTAGGTTCACTGTCTATAGGGAGAACTTCGACGTTGTGCCTTTTTGCAGCGCCTGTTATCAGTTTGCCTGCAGTAAGGAAGGCTTCCTTGTTTGCCACAGGCACAGTATTTCCTGCTTCTATCGCTGCAAGCGTCGGTGCAAGCCCTGCGAAGCCTGCAGTCGCTATCACCACATATCCGTTATTTATGCTTCTGCACAGTGCTATCCCTTCAGTAGCCCCAGAGAGTATCTCTGTCTTAATACTCTTTCCTGAAAATCTCTTTTTCAGTTCCTTTGCCTTTTCCTCATCCGCAACCACTGCATACTTGGGCCCATATTCGAGTATCTGCTGTTCAAACACGTCTATATTATTATTACATACCAGTCCTTGCACCTTAAAATCACGCCTACCCTTCAATCTCTTTACTACGTCAAGGGTCTGCGTCCCTATCGATCCTGTAGAACCATGTATTACTAATTGTATTGGATCATCCATAGACACACATCAAGAGTATCCCGTATATGCAAAGTATAT
Source organism: Microcaldota archaeon (assembly GCA_027315135.1). Lineage (GTDB taxonomy): Archaea > Micrarchaeota > Micrarchaeia > Micrarchaeales > CABMGC01 > JAKAUU01. The sequence continues at coordinate 2,357 of DAHUYR010000008.1, read as the reverse complement.
ATTAATTAAGACAAATTCGTCAATTACCTGCCGTGGTCACAAGTGTTGCTAAAGGATAGAAAAAAGATGGCAGAAGAATCTACCATCTGCATCTAAAACTTTCATCTGAACTGATTGAATGCATATCCAAAATTCTGTGCCGCATAGCTCAGACTTAAAATTCTCTGCTGTGCCATCTGCTGCTGCTGTATCTGGTATTGCATCTGCTGCTGCTGTTGCTGCAGTGCGAGTTGCTGCTGCTGTGCCTGCTGCTGTGCCTGCATCTGCTGCAGCTGGAACCTATACTGCATCTGCTGCTGTTGTTTCTGTGCTGCGAGCTGCTGCTCCTGAAGGCTATACTGCATATTCTGTTGTTGATTCTGAAGTTTGTACTGCAACTGCTGCGCTGTAGGCACTGGATTTGCTGTATATACATGGTCTACCTTCGTAATATAATGGTTAACAACCTCTACATGTCTAGGAGGTGTCTGTATCTTTTTGCTGATAGCCTGTTCAATCTGCTGTGGATGCGGTACGTTTTCAAATATGTGGTGCGTTCCTGCATAGTACGCTCCTACTGCTATGGCGCCTGCTGCAAAGATTGCAGGCCATTTACTGTGCCTTGGTCTGTATTCAGGCTCGGCTTTAACCTGCGGTCGGGAAGCAGGCCTGCTATGAACTTCTTCATGTAATACGTTAGGACCCGTTTGCTCTTCTTTTGTAGTTTTATATTTATTCATTAAAGTACCCGAATCTAATTATCCTTTTATGGTATTTAAAGGGCACGGTTCACATTTGATAAATGTCAAACAATAAGGAATGCAGATATATGAAAATAGATAGTCTAATGTGCGTATTATAAGTCCTGCACGCTTAAGCCGTGCAGGCGTTCAGTCCCCTCCCTATCCTTTCGGATAAACCCTTGCTGCTGTAAATGCGCATACTGCTATCTTTCTATTTACTGTTTTCCTTTTCTGGTATTTAAATCTATTGTCCAAACTCTTTTGCAGAAGAGGAACCGAACAAAAACAGCAGAAAAACAGAAGCATACATTACTGGTTTATAAGCGTTATCGGTCTAATTAAAACGATTAACATGAACAAAGGAGCAGTTGTTGGAGTAGTTGTTCTATTATTAGTAATAATAGCAGGTGCATATCTCATAATGCAGAACCAGTCTGCTTTGGGAAGCAATGCAAATCTGGCTGCAATAAGCCTTACGGATCCGCCACATGTGCCTAACGGTACCACATCGTTGATGATATCATATTCGGAAGTGCAGGCGCGCGTTGTAAATTCAAGTGCTTCGGGCTGGGTCAACATACATGGTAGCGGCTCTGTAGATCTTCTCTCACTGATAAACGTCTCGCAGGTGATTGCCAATTCGGCAATAGCTGCAAATTCTAGCATAAACGCAGTAAGGTTCAAGATTGCATCTGCAAATATAACGATAAATGGCGTTACATCCAACGTGACGGTTCCAAGCGGCATGATAACTGCAAACGTCAGCAGTGGCAATTCCACAACACAGGTTCTTGTAGATATGTCACCTTCCATAGTTGCAATATACACGAACTCATCAACAGTGTTTGTAATGGTTCCTTCGGTAAGGGCGATCGCCTTTGCAGGAAACCACGGATATGTCAATATAGGGACAAGAACGCAGCTCAACTCCTCGGAAAAGGAGGAGATAAAATCAGGCGCAAATCTCAGCATAACTAACGAGACCGTAATGAGCTCGGGAAACAGCAGCAAGGTAAGTGTAACTGTTAAGAATAACGGGAATCAGAGCGTTGTAATAAGACACGTGATTATAAATGGGGACATGCATGTGCTTGTAGTTCCATTTGCACACATAAACGCATCCTCAGATGCAGGAGCATCTGACAATGCAGATATTCATGCGAATGCGTCTGCAAGTGCTAATGTAAGAGTTAATGATCAGAGAAGAACCCAGCTGATGGATATCTCCAACGGGTCGTTAAAGGCAGGTATAAACACAAGTGTCAAAGGAAACAGCATGAACCTGTCTAACCTCGGCAGCTCGCAGGGCATAAACGTAAACAACGGCAACATCAGCGTTAATGCGAGCACGCTCCTGAGCAATGGAAATGCTGCACTTAATGAAACCATAAATGTAATAACAGGCCATGTGGTAAAGATTGGAGACCTGTTTATAAACGGAAGTGCAATAACCTCTGGAAACGTAAGCATAGACGGCTCTGTGCTTAACATAGGGAACATAGTCAGTATAAACAACGGAGAAATAGAAATAGACGGAAGGTCTACTGGAGTTACAATAAGTGGCCATGGAGCTCAAGATGCAAACAGTATAGGGAGCGACATAAACGCAAGGATAAAGACATTGACGACACTTGG
>DAHUYR010000002.1 GCA_027315135.1 Microcaldota archaeon | reverse complement strand
TAAGAATTTGCACTGGCTTGGCGCAGCTGTTGATGGAATGCCGACAAAGTAATAAAGCATTGCAAGCACTACTGCAAGAATCAGTATCGCCCAGCCATATGTGGTTATGAATTCAAAGGCAGACTGCTGTTTTTTCGTTCTGCTTTTGCTAGCCTTACTTGTAAAAATTCCCCGTTTCTCAGAAGAGACCTTGCCAGGTGCCATTTGAACTACTTATTAGTTTAGTTATAGAATATTAAAGGTTTACGCTTCTGGTTTTTATAGATGTATTGCATAAACGTTCTTGTACTGCTTCTTCCCGCTCCTGTTAATCCCTGCGAGTACATATGACATCTTTGGATAGAGCTTGTAGAATGCGACGAATTCGTTGGCAAGCCTCTTGCTTGACAGGTAAAGATCTATGCCTCCGTCTTTAGATTCCATCTTTGATATGAACTCATTATTCCTTTCAAAGAGAGCTTTGGTGTGGCTAATTACCTTCTCTATTCTGCTCTTGTCGCCGCGGAGCTGGAAGAGCGCTTCGTAGTATTCGCACTTTATCTTATAGCATTTATCGCACAGCGTCTTCTCGTATTTTAGCTTTATCGCCTTGTCTACCGTAAGTATGCCTTCAGGTCCATCTACAGATATCTTCGCTAGGGCTTCCTTCGCATCGTAGCTTACAACACGCACATGATTCTTCCTGAACTGCTGCTGTATGGCAGTTTCCAGATTTGACCTGTTCTCAGTCATGAACTTGCCTTTAACCCTTATGCGCTTGCACTCCTTGCATCGCTGTAGCTCAGCACTGTTGTTAAGTCCTTCAGATAGTTTTTCTCCGGAGCATATTTCGCAGAAATTTCCGTAGAATTTAACATCTGCCTCGGACCTGTTGCATGTCGGGCAGTATCTTGGCATTTTATCATCTAGTTTACTTGGAATAGTGCTTTGTTATTATTGAACCGTAAGTAGGTCTTGTTATGAATGCTCCCAGCAATGCGCCTATTATGGTAGATTCTGAAAAGCCTATCACAGATATTAAAGACGTTGAAAAGAACAGAGGCAGCATAGCTATGATAAGAAGCGCCGCATCTGCCCAGACTATGTAGAACGCGTCGCCAAGCCTTGTCTTTATCATGTGTTGGTCTGACCCGTGCGCTACGAGCAATTCATCAGTTATTATTATCTGTGCGTCAACTCCTGTTCCTATTACTGCTATCATTCCCGCAACAGCTGCCAGGTCTATGGTCCCTATCAGCCCTATTATTGATAGTATTATGAACAGCTCTGCAAATGTGGTCAGCAATATTGGAGCTATGAGGAAGAGCTTCTTGTACCTGAACACTATTATTGCACTTATAGCGAAGACTGCTATTATAAGTGCGATCAGGCTAACGCTCTCGAACTTAGAACCTATTGTTGGAGGGGTTACTGTAGGCGTGCCGACTATTACAAGCACGGGCAGCGCTCCTCCCTGCAATATACTTGATATTGTCTTTGACTGGTTCTGCGCATATGCAATTTTTGCAGGCAGGGGCAGTGTGCTTGGAGCAGCTCCGGATATCACATATCCCTGGCTTATGTTGCCGTTTGTGACCCCTGGATTTAGTATCGGCGCTGAAAGGAGACCTGCAGCAGGCCACGTATTGACTATGTATTCAGTATTGGTGAGGTTTATGCTTATTGCACCTAACGATGGAGTCATATTCTGTGCAGTGTGGAATGATAGCGTGTAATTCAATGAGTTTGCATCCTGCACTATAGCGTTTGGAGTATTGAATGCAAGTATTATTGTCGAATATTTTGTCCTGCTTGAATTCAGGAAGGCATCTATGGAAGAGTAGTTCTGTCCAGAAATATATGTCCTTATAGGTATAGTATTCCCTTCAAGGACCAGAGTGCTCTGAAGCGTGCTTAGCTCAGATGTCTGTGACAGGGACAGATTCCCATGTATAGTAGATGCGTTGAGAAGCATTATTGCAGATGTTGGCCTGTCAAGGAAGAAGTATATGGGCTTGTTTGCCTGGCCGAAAGCAGCCTTTGCGAATTTCTGCGCTGCGTTTGTGTTGATGTAGAAGTTTACCTGCCAAGTGACATTACCTCCAGATTCTATCGGTTGGGCCGAACCTACGCTTCCCGAGAGTATGGATGAGCCGTTAATAGCCTCCTTGCCGTTTACTATCCCCTGGAATATTCCCTGAGAGTTGATTATGCTTACGGTGCTATTGATCTCAGATGGAGAGACAGTAGGTATCTCAACCTGCACCTGCGAATCCCCTATCCCAGTAACTTGTATCTGCTTAAGACCGAATGTGGAGAGCCTTTGCTGCAATATGCCGGTTATATTGGCCATCTCTGCAGGGTTCACAGAATGCTGCAGCGTTATAGGTATCTGCGTTCCTCCTGCAAATTCAATTCCTAGATGCAGTCCGTAATGATAATCGAGCAGAGCGAGGACGAGAACTAGCACTACTAGCGAGATTATTCTGAAGTCCTTTAGATACTTGGTTGCTGCCATTATATTCTCCTCTTCCTCTTAGCGTGTATTAATATCATAACTGCATTTCCTAGCCATGTTGTGAGTATATCTCCAAGCAGTCCGAAGAGCACCACTCCAGCTATCTCATAATATGTTGGGACGTACTCTATCAATGATACTGCAAAGAGAACAGCAAAGGATACTATTGCGGCGCTCGTCATAGTCATACCTGTCCTGAATGCCGAATATGCTCGGTCCTCTGGAGTGCCTTCGCTTCTCTTCAGTATCCTTATTCCTGCAAGAACGTCAGTGTCTATTGAATAGCCGAGAAGCATGAGCAGTCCGGCTATGCTTGTGACTCCGAGAGGTATCTTGAATACAGCCATTGCTCCCAAAGCGACTATTATGTCATTTGCAGCCCCGAACACTATGGCAAATGATGGCACTATGTCTCTGAATATGAGAAGTACTACTATAGATATTAGTATAAATGCGATAATTATTATCTGCTCTACCGTTCCTAAGAAGTACTTGCCCTGTATTGCAGACACCTGCTCATAGGAATACGAAGTAAATGGAAGTATTGAATGCAGCTTGCTTATGACCTGATTCTCATATACGTTGCTTGCATTTGAATAAGAGGACTGCGCTATTGCGAGCATGTTCTGTGGATTGCTGCTATTGTAGCTTGGCACTGCTATGAATGGACTTAATGACTGCAATTCAGAAGAAAGCGTGGATGACATGCCATGCAGGCTGCGCGTCATTCCTGCATAAGAACTGTTCTGCAGAGCAAGAAGCGTTGCGTTCGATGGATTGTGCTGCAAGCCTATGGTGTAATTTGTATAATTGACGTGGTAGGAGCTGTAGTTTGAATTAAATGAATAAAGCGATATCAGCGAGTCTTCAGCGTTTGATAGGCTTGTGTTTGCAGCTATTGTTATGCCTACACTGCCCTGACTTGTCACTATAGTAGGAGAGGGCGTGTTAAGCTTTGTGCTTACAAGAGCAGCTATTTGGCTTGCGCTCATCGTCGTGTTCGTTTGTACGACCATGCTAATCCCTCCTCCAAGCGATGAATCCAATACTATTCCTTGTGACAGGTATATGGATACCAGCATCAGCGCTACCGGGATGAGAAAAAGGAACTTCACGTTCTTGTAATTATATATATTAGGTATATTCATCTAAACCAGCAACGAAGGTTTGACTCAGCCGTACTTCTTCATGAACTTGTAATGCAGCGACTCTACAAGCCCTGATATTATGAACATCACGGCAAAGAGCAGGACTGCAATTCCGAAGAAAAGATTGAGCGTAAGGTTAAATGTGTTGTAATACAATAGGACAATGCCTATTATGAACGCATATGTTCCCCAGTAAAGCCTCTTAAATGCATGCCATGCGTGCTGCTTCTCCTTATAGTGCAGCATGCGCTCAAATATAAGCTTCGGGTCTACTACGACAACTTTCTTTTCATTAGGGCTATCCTTTGGCATCTTTACCACAGAATACTTATTCCATGCACATTTTTAATATCTTCGCAGCTTTTTAATAGCATCATTAGGATTGGAAACTGTTGCTTTTAGATGATTTTATGCTTATAGGGCTTATAGGTGCGCCGAACAAGGGAAAGTCGACAATATTCTCTGCCCTGACAATGAATGAGGTGCAGATAGCTGATTATGCCTTTACTACGATAAAGCCAAACCTTGGAGTGGCGCACGTGCCCAAGGAGTGCGTTGAGCTTGAGCTTGGGGTCAAGTGCAGACCTAGGAATTCAACCTGTACAAACGGAATCCGCCAAATACCTGTAAATATAGTTGATGTAGCTGGATTGGTGCCTGGAGCACATCTGGGGAAAGGAATGGGGAACCAGTTCCTAAATGACCTTGCAGGAGCAGACGCGCTGATACAGGTAGTTGACGTGAGTGGAGAGACTAACATGAATGGTGAAAGAACAGAATGGACAGATCCCGCCGAAGAGGTACTCATGGTAAGAAAGGAACTTGTCGAATGGGTTGCAGGCATAATAGCAAGACATATGCAGCAGCTGTCAAGGAATAACGATGCAGTGAGCGGCTTGTATGTTCTTCTCTCATCATTCAGGGCAACTCCTGAACAGATAAAACACGCGATTACGGCGGAATACCTGACTTCCAACAGGATAAACTGGAATGGCGAGGAGTGCGCAAGGTTTGCATCCAGATTCCTTGAAGACAGCAAACCTGTAGTAATAGCTGCAAACAAGATGGACAAGGCAGATGAAAAGAAGCTTGACTGGCTGAAGAGCAGGCTGAGGAATTATGAGGTTGTAGGCTGCTCGGGAGCTATGGAGCTTGCCATAAGAAAGGCAGAGGCTGCAGGACTCGTCAGATACACTGGAGGCAGCATACACATCATCGGAAAGCCGACAGCAGAACAGGATCGCGGGATAAGCCTGATGAATGATTATGTCAACAAGCACAACGGCACAGGCATAAATGACATTCTTGCAGAGATTGTCTTCAGGGTACTGAAGAAAATAGTTGTATACCCTGTTGAAGACGAGAGCAAGTTCACGGACCACTTCGGAAATGTGCTGCCTGACGCAGTACTTATGGACGTAGGGTCTACGGCACTGCAGCTTGCAGAAAGAATACATACTGATATAGCAAAAGGCATGAAGTACGGCATAGATGCAAAGAAAAAGCTCCGTATACCAAAGGATTATATTCTGAAAGACAATGATGTGATAAAGATATTTTCTTCAGGTGCAATGAAATGAATGATTATGTCTCCATAGTAATACCGACGCTTAATGAGGAAAAGAACATTGCCAAGGTAATACATGGAATAAGGAAAAACCTAAGGAGCGGCAGATATGAGATACTTGTAGTAGATGGCCACTCCCGCGACAATACTGCAGAAATAGCAAAGAAACTCGGTGCGAGAGTCATATACGATGACAAAGGCAAGGGATCGGCTCTCAGGAAGGGATTCCATGCAGCGAAGGGCAGCATAATAGTGTCTATGGATGCAGACCTTTCCAACG
>DAHUYR010000007.1 GCA_027315135.1 Microcaldota archaeon | reverse complement strand
TACACCAGAAACAACCGCCGCCTAATATTATAATCTCGTTATCTGAGTCCATTGTCCCAACTAGTACTAATCTTATCCGTATACATAGATAAATAGCTTCCCTCTTTGGCCCTTGGATAAGAAGACCGGCTGCTCAGAGATTGCTAGATATGTCTGCTGCGATTATTCAGGAGGTTCTATCGCATAGGTCTCTTCTGTAGGACTTTGCGGCTTGTTGCTTTTAGATAGATGGCCCTTCCTGTTCTCTCTGCCCCTTGTAAAGGAAATTATGCCTGCTGCTGCAAGTATGAATATCAGGGCTACAAACGAGTAACGCATTCCAGTCACGAAAGAGTTTGCAACCGCTCCGGACAGTTTGGAGCCGTTTGTTCCTACAAAGATCTGGAATGCCTGCTGCTGCGTGATTGAGAACGCTGCCACTACAAAGACAATTATGAAGCTGCCCATCATACCGATTGTGGAGAAGAGCCTTGAGAGTCCAGATGCTATGCCAAGCCTGCTCTGTTCTGCATGTGCCATGATTGCACTGCTGTTTGCAGGCCAGAACATGGCTCCGCCTATTCCCATCACAAGTGATCCTAGAATAACCAAGTATATCGTTGAAGACAGATTAAGGAAGAGGTATATTACAACTCCGAGAAGTTGCAGAGTTATGCCCACAGTTGCGACAATCCTTGCGCCGTGTTTGTCAGATGCCCTGCCCATGTAAGGCGCGATTATCCCGCTGACAACGTATCCTGGTACAAGCAGCAGCGATGCATAGAATGGGCTGAAGCCGCGGACTCCCTGAAGGTACATTATGATCATGAATACTACGCCTAGAAAGCCCATTCCCTGAAGCAGAGCCGCTATTACCGAATTCTTGAAGACCTTGTTTGCAAACATATCAAGAGGCATCGTTGGACTCTCTGCAGTCTTTTCTATGAAGTAGAAGGCTATGAGCAGCAGTATCCCGATACCGACTATAATAAGATTGATAATGCTTGGACCGTATGACGCAAAACCTATTCCGCCGTAGAGAAGTGCGGAGAGCGCAGCTGCAAGAGCCACCATTCCAGGAATATCCAATTTTGACTTGAAGGTTTGTTTGTCATGAAGATATTTTACACTGATAATCAGCACGACTATCCCTATCGGCACGTTTATGAAGAAGATATACTGCCACCCGATGAAGGTTGTTATGACTCCTCCGAGCACTATACCAAGGATGGCACCGACGTTATAAGCCATCGCGGTGAAGCCGAATGCCCTTCCTATCCTGTGCCTTTCAAAAGTGTCAGCTATGATAGCTCCGCTTGTTGCGGATACCATCGCACCACCGAGTCCCTGTATCGCCCTGAACACTATCAGTGATACGTCAGTTGGAGCTATTCCGCATAGGAAGGATGCTATTGTAAATATCACCAATCCTGCTATGAATATCTTGCTCCTTCCGTAAATGTCCCCAACCTTTCCGAACTGCGTCGTTGCTATGGCTCCGAAAAGCATGTAGATTAGGATTACCCATATTATTGTCGTTAAGTTCGAGTGCAGCGATGAGACTATGGCTGGAAATGCAAGCAGTACTATCGTAGAGTCTATTGCGAACATCAGCACTGCAACAAGTATTACTGCGAGTATTATATTTTCATGAACTGCAGGTTTCTTTGCATGCGCCTCTTTTACAGACGTTTCTTTCACAGCAGATTTTTTTCCAGCCATATTGACCAATATAAAGCGTTTATCATTGCACCTATCTTACAACAAAAGTATCCATAGGGTAACCTATATTGTCTTTAGAACAGTATTTAAACTATCTTGAGGGCTTCTCCTTTGATCCTGATTCCGGCATAAACTTCATGGAAATGGAATTTACGCAGTATCTAGTATTCTTTAAAGTGAGGCCCTCGCCCATGAAGACGTGCCCGAGATGTGCACCGCATCGTGCACACTCTATCTCCGTTCTTCTTCCATCAGAGTCAGGCAGCCTTTTTACGGCACCTGGAATCTCCTTGTCGAAGCTGGGCCAGCCGCAATGCGCATCGAATTTGTCTTCAGACCTGTAAAGCGGGGCATCGCATCTCCTGCACACATATGTGCCGTTTCCGAAGAACTGGTCGTACTCCCCTGAGAAAGGGCGCTCGGTGCCCTTATGGAGCATTACCTTCTCCTCTTCCTTTGTAAGCTTGTTCAACTTCATGCAGAGATCCTCTCTCTCATTAGCTCCGATTTCGTAGCTATATATATGTCTCCCAATTCTGTATTCTTAATCTTAGGAACTATCAACCCCGCTTCAGTCTTGTTTTCTTTATAGTATGCTAAGCCTTCAATAAGGCTTCCCGAAACGCTTCCGATTCCTACCAAACCGATATTTATTTCATTCATGATTTCACCTAGCGCGTTATTGTTATGTCCTTCAAATCCTCCAGATAGCGCTTCCCGTTGCCGTCCGAGAAATACTTTCTAACAGGCTCCAGAATCTCTATCAAATTTGCCGCTACGGCCTCTTTGAGGTCTATAGGGTGAATCTCACCACTTTGGTATGCAACTTCAAGCTCCTTGTATGTTTTGTACTTATTATTGGTGTTCTTCTTTTTGTTCACGATTTCGAATTGTATGTCTTTCCTAGCGAGATAAGGCCAGATTATATATTTTGAGATATCAATGATTGGATTGAGGTAGGTCTCTTTTATCGGGCAGAAAGCTCCACTTATCTTTTTCCTCACCTCTGCTTCGCTGTCATGTATAAATACAGCACTTTCCGGCTTTGATTTGGACATCTTGACATCTATGAGCTGCTGGTTTAGTATATCTCTGTCTCCCTGAGACTTGGCGGCTATTATACTCGTCCTTTGCTGTTCGTTCATATGTATGCCAGTCAACAAATGGTGGTGAACTGCTACGGGCTGGTACCCGAATTCTTTAGAGACATCTAGGGCAACAACATGAGCCTTCCTTTGATCCATCCCTGCATGAGCTAGGTTGATTTTCTGGCCGTATATGTCAGCAACTTGCATTGGGACGTACAGTAACTGGCCAAGGCTTACTGCCTCTCCTTCTTTCCTTCCAGCTACTGTAATGCTCCTTTTCGCCCTTGCCAGAGACATGCCCTTAGAAATCTTTATTACATCTTCTAGATAATCAACGCCCAACTTGCCATAAAGCTCTGAGCCCATCACAAAATTGAGCTTCTCGGGCTTGCCTCCCACTGCCTCAAGAGATTTTTTCAATGCCTCTTTGAAATATGTGCCACCTATCCGGCGTATGGTACTTAGGTCACCGCCGAGCTTTTTGTTTATCCAGGTATGGTAATCAGCCAGGAATATGTTTGTTTCTGCTCCGGCCTCCTGAAAGTCAGCGACCTTTTGCATGGAAAGGATTCCCGTTCCAAAATGTACGAAGCCAGATATCTCAAAGCCGATATAATGCCTGAGTTTCTCTTTCCTCTCCATGTACTCCCGAAGCGCCTCGATAGTAAGAACCTCTTCAGTAGGCTCTCTTTTTACAAGTTCTAAAACGTCCATCTGAACCACAATTATACAGCATGTAGCTTTATTTAAACTATATATACTATCGAGAAAAATTGGGAATGCATCAAGTGCTATTTAACTGTATCTTAATCGATCCTCTCTTGCCAATCTTTAGTATCGAGCCGTCTTTTAACGGAAGTGTGGTCAAATTGACTTCTGCATCAGTAACTTTTTCCCCATCCAAGCGAATACCTCCTTCCTTGATAATCCGCCTAGCATCGTTTTTGCTTGTGGTAAAACCTTAACCGTATACTAAATCAAGAATCGTCTGTATGGAAGAGCAGGATACATCAATAATCTTGAGGTCATTAGCAGGCAAACCCATCTCGATCTGCTGTTCAAAAGCAACCTTGGCGCTTTGTGCTTCTGTTTCTCCACGAAGCTGTCGAACTATGGCGACCGCGAGCTCTTTACGCTCATTAATCATGTTCTCTCCGCTTTTTAGCTTGGCCTCAACGCTCTTTATATAAGACTCTTCTACGTCCGTCAGGACATTAAAGTAAAGGGGCATCGCATCTCCTGCACACATATGTGCCGTTTCCGAAGAACTGGTCGTACTCCCCTGAGAAAGGGCGCTCGGTGCCCTTATGGAGTATTACCTTCTCCTCTTCCTTTGTAAGCTTGTTGAGTCTCATCTTATCCTAACCTTTGGCCTTGGCCCGATGTTGTTCTCTTTAATATTTCCGTTTGAATCAAACAGGAAGGATGCGCTTATGTAATTGCCCTTAAGGGCATTGCCAAGCCAGTATCTGTCGTCAGGCCACATCATGTCGAACGGCAATTTGTCCATGTTAAACCACTGCGGTCGCATCTCCTCGCTCTCCTTAGGAGAACCTCTCCACGAATCTGCAAGATATACATTCACTTCCTGGTCAAAGCCGCTGGCCTTCGCTCCTTCGAAGTAGAATGCGATCACACCTATCTTCTTGAAGGATATCAGCTCTACGCCAATCTCTTCCCTGGTCTCCCTAATCAGAGCCTCTTCGACAGTCTCCCCATCATTAAGCTTGCCTCCCACGCCATTCCACCAGCCTTCTCCGAAACCGCGCTTTTTCATGGCAAGGAGAACCTCGTGCCTATCATTGTTGACAAGATAGCACAGAGTAACCTTCTTCAGATTAGGATGCTTCTTCTCGTAATCTGCAAGACTGTCAGGCTCCATGTAGGCATTATCCCTTGAAGCTTAATATACTTTATCAGCCTGGAGTCGCATGATTGCATTTGGAGCAGTAGGGCTCCTCCCTTTTTGTTGACTGGTTGTACTCAGAAGCACGCCATGTTTCCTTGCAGTAGCAACTGCACCCTATCATCGTTTGACAGACTTTGCACATTTGATCGCCTCTAATATGATACATAATGCTTTTATAAAATTCACTGTATAAAGCAATACGTAAAGTGACGTTATGCTTAGAGTTGACTACATAAAGGATATGAGACTGGAGCATGGAAGCAAGGCAAGGATAGGCGGAAGGATAGTCAAGGTAAATGCGCTTAAGAGTGCTATCTTCATATGGGTAAGGGACATAACAGGATCCGCGCAGGTTACGGTTTTGAAGGGAAGCGCTGATCCCGAGCTTATAAAGGTGGCAGAGCAGCTCGTGCCTAATGATTTTGTAATAGTTGAAGGAACAGTACCGAAGGAGATAAAGACCTCGCTTGGAAGGGAGCTGATCCCCACAAAGATAGAGATAGTGAGCAAGACGCATGGACCTTCGCCTATAGACATAGAAGGCATGAATGAGAGCAGCGTTGACAAGAGGCTGAGCTGGAGGGCTCTCGACCTTAGGAATCAGAAGAATTCAGCTGTTTTCCTGGTGCAGTCAAAGCTGATGGAGGGCATGCAGAGGTATCTCTATTCGCAGAGGTTCATGCAGACCTTTACTCCCAGCCTCATGGGCGTCTCTTCTGAAGGCGGTTCTGAAGTCTTCCAGCTTAAGCACTTCGGAAAGAACGCTTATCTGAGGCAGGATCCGCAGCTACACAGGCAGCTCCTCATGGTTGCCGGATTTGAGCGCGTCTACGAGATAGGGCCAAGCTGGCGTGCAGAGCTGAGCAATACGCCTATGCATCTGACAGAGCACAGGACCTGCGCTGCAGAAATGTCATACATAGAGAGTGAGAAGGATATTATAGAGTTTGAGGAGAACCTGATAAAGAGCGCATTGAAGACCGTCGTCTCAGAATGCGAGGAGGAACTTGCGCTCTTTGAAGCCAATGTTGAGATTCCTGAACACTTCCCAGTGCTTGAATTCCCAGGAGTGTATGACATTCTTGAGGAATTGGGGTTCAAGCCTAAGCGTGGTGAAGAGGACTACAATAAGCAGGGAGAGGCTGCACTTGGCAAATACGTCAAGGAGAAGTACAAATCTGACCTTTTCTTCGTCAACAGGTTCCCTTATGCGATAAAGCCATTCTACGTTATGCGCGTGGATGAAGAGCCGCAGTGGGCAAGAAGTATAGACCTTATGTACAGAGGATTAGAGATAAGCAGCGGAGGCCAGAGGGAGCACAGGCATGATAAGATAATAGAACAGGCAAAGGGCAAGGGCCTTAATGTTGAAAACCTCAGATGGTTCACCGATTTCTTCAAGTATGGAGCTCCGCCGCACGGAGGCTTCAGCATAGGGATAGAAAGGCTCACTATGAAGATTCTTGGCATACAGAACATACGCGAAGCGGTCCTCTTCCCAAGGACTCCTGATCTTCTAATACCGTAACATTCTAACCCTATTCTTGCGTTTACCTCGTCTTATAGGTCTTGAATAGGGCGTACTTTTGGTATTTTGGATGATAGCCTGCCTTTATATACCTGAATATAGTAAAGATATGTTGGTGAAAGGGTGAAGGAAGATGACGAAGAATTTGGAAACGGGAGCTGGAGCTCACAGAATACAGGATATAGAATCCGCAATAAAGGAAGCTGTAGCCTTTCTGCCTAAGAATTTTACCCCTAGGCATGAGCATAGCAAAAGATGTTACAGGGTGCTGCAGCATATACTGTACAGTAATGAATACACTGTGATAGAGGCAAGGCAGAGCAATGTGAAGTCGATATCCCCTACAAGGATAGTCGCAACTAATCAGCGCATAATAGTGGTAAATCCGTCATTCTGGTCCGTATGGACCGGGCATAATTTACTCACCCCTACAAGATACGAAGTCATTCCTTACAATAATGTATCTAACATAACTCTGCTCACAGGGTTGTTCTTCTCAAGCATTTCCATATACCTGACAACCGGGACGCAGAACTGGGACGGAGCTGTAGTCGGACTCAAGACAAGCGATGCGAAGGCTATGTTCATCTTTCTGGAGAAGATGACTGAGGCCTTAAGGAAGCAGGAGAAGCAGCCTGCAACTACACATGTACAGAACTCAAGGAAGACAAACAATAATGTGAACCTGAACGTGGCAAAGGAGCTTGTTAGATACAAGGGCTCAAAGTTCATATGGCTTGGGACGCAGCCGGTTGAATATGCTGCAAAGATGCTTAATATGGACAAGAATCTGATTGTAAAGATAGGCATGGAGGAGATAGTGAAGATGGTGGGAGAGGATGTACGCGAGCTTGAAGGATGCATATTAGTATACTATGACGACCATTTTGCGCATCATATTTCTGATTACATAGGAGAGGCGCATGGAGTCAGTTTATATGTCCTTGACGGAGGAGTAGAGTATTATGGGGATGGCAAAAAGGCAGGTGACCTGCCATTCAAAAATTCAGCAAAGCCAGCGTAACAGATATATAAGGATCAGCCCTGAGAGGGAATTGAACCCCCGACTTCTTGTTTACAAGACAAGCGCTCTACCACT
>DAHUYR010000031.1 GCA_027315135.1 Microcaldota archaeon | reverse complement strand
TATTGTTATCAGCCTTTTTTCCTGATCACCTTGATATTCAATTCTGTCGCTTTCCTGTTTTGGTGATGCAGCAAGTGCGCTACTGTTCGTAGCTATTAAATCTCTTGAAGTGGTAACCGTCGAAGCTGCTGCACCTGCATATGCCGCAGGTACGGTAAACAAGTCCATGTTTATTATAAATGTCGGCAGGCTATCGAACACGAGTCGCTTTGCATTTACCTTCTTAACTGCATCTTCTATACTGTAGAAAATATCGAATCTCCTTTTAGTTAGAGGGACGTGTATAAATGCAACTTTTCCTTCCTGTTCCAGCTTGTCAAAGTCCATGCCAAACTGTTTGGCCTGTGTCTTCAAAACATCAAGAACAGAGTCCGTGTGCACATAAACTCCATTTTCTCCATTCATTGCTCCGTTATACAAATATTGCATTGAAAGTATGGATTTGCCGCTTCCTGGAGGACCTTTTATCAGTATTGAAGATCCTTTTGGAAATCCGCCCTCAACTAACCCGTCTAGTCCCTTTATCCCTGTTGCTACTCTCTCCATGTATACCAACCCTGTAAAGCTCTCTGGTCAAGAGCCACCCGTACCACTTATGCTATGTGAATTTCCACATATAAATAGCTATTGGTCTTCCGACGTTAACAGCTAACCAAGAATAAGCAAACATTTTTAAATTACCTGCATGGTCAATCGCTGATTGACGTTGTTATATCAAGTTATACATTCTATTACGCATGGTTTTTAAAGTTGTAAAAGAGGAAGATGCTTGTGATTAACATGGAAAAGATATACGAAGGAGGGAATGGAGGAGACGGCGGAGGGCATAACGGACGCTAGTTGTAATGTCATAATGTCAGTTAGTCCTTATTAGTCGTACTTTCCATAATCTTATCTGGATTATAATTATACCCAGATATCAATGCCTCAAAGTGTCTAGTTTGGGTCTTATCATACAGCCTATTATTTATTAAACCTAATAAAAGGTCTGTTATTACTAGCGTGTATAAATTATTGCCTTTTATCTTGTTTGATAACCTATCTATACTCTCTTCTAACTTTTCGTCCTTTTCTATATGCGTTATTAGCATTGAGCCTCTGGGCGACATTATGTCGCATACAAACGAATAAGAATCATAGTGGCTTTTTTCCTTTAATGTCTCTAGAATTAACTTTTCTCTATTCGGTTCCCACAGTTTGTAATTCTCTTGACCTAGTAAAAATATCACATCGAATTTTGAATGAAGGTCTTGCATATTTATAGTAGTTCTTTTGATTATTCCTCTTTTCATAAGTTGATGATATGCATAGTTGGATCTTCCGGTTTCTGCGCCTATTTCCTTATCTATTGATGTGAAGTCTGCGCAGGCATTGCTATTCATTGCTCTGAGCACTTTGTATTCTATCTCAGTTATCTCATCAGATGCAGGCCTTGGCCTTTCTTTTGTTCTTGTCCAGATCTTTTCTTTAAGAATTTCAAAAAACCGGTCTCTTAAGGGTATGAAATCGAGTCCACCAAAATAAGCAGGAGACATGTCCCATTCTACATTATAAGATGGAAATGCAAGCTTGGTGAGTTCATATGTCGATACTCTGGCTTCACTGTTTGACTCAACAACTAAAAAGATAACCATGTCGTATGCTCCTGTTGTCGTCACGGCTACCTGGACGTACGGAATCTTCTCTAGCTGACTCTTCATTTCTTCATATGTTGGCTTTTTGTCCTTGAACTTGAGAAATGCAATGTAGTTGATGTACCCAAACTTCTCTATGTCTATTTCCAGCAGGTACTTGATATCATACTTCCTTTCCAGATTATTTATGTGGTATTTTGTTGCATTGTTTGACAATCCTATTATCTTTGTAAGTTCAGGAACGGTTATCCTTGCGTTCATACTTAGTGCCCTAAGTATCTCTCTTTCATGCTTCTCAGTTTTCTTCTTCCTTACTCCGTTTTCAAGCGCCCGTTTCTCTGCATTCTTCAGTGATTCTTCCAGTTCCTTTATCTTCTGCTCATTGCTCCTGTCAATCTCATTGAAGACCTTTGTCTTTATGTCATTGTGCCTTGCAGGTATCAACTGCCCATGGTCTGTAAGCCAACCTAGGTATCTTGTTACCTTCTTTGGCTTCTTTGCTTCAGGATCATAGAAGCTTGTTGCCTCAAAGAGCCTGTACTTGTTGCGCATGAACTTTGCTTCTACATAATGGCCATACTCCTTTCTTATTGCCTGTACGGCTTTTCCTATGTTTTCAGGAAGTCTTTTCGGCAACATTCCCACCAATTAAGGTATGTAATGCCTGATATTTAAAGTAGCATGATTTACCGGATTACAGTATGAATAGGAGAAGTTTATGGGTAATAATATGCTGTCTTGGTAATTACTTGGGCGGGTTATCTATTTTGCATAATTTGCACTTAAAAGTTACTAGTCACGGTTGTCTTACATGAAGCTAATTCATATATAAAAAGCTATTCATAAGCATAGAGGTGGATGAAGTGGATACGAAGAACAAGCCATTTATTTGGTCGAATTCTTTTTTCCCAACCCAACCCTACATATTGCCATTTCATCCACCTATTTCTACAGCAGATTACGCTTAACAGTTAATGCTTAACCTTGGTGGGTTAATATGGCAAGAAAAGTAGTAAAGCTTCACAGACTGTTCTTTGTGAAGCCTAAGGAGAATACGAACGCGGATAAATTAGCGGAGAAATTCGCAGGCTTTGACAGCGTAGATGAAGTGCTGCTTACCGAAGGGGACTACGGGTTCATAGTAAAAGCACGTATGGACTCGTTGGAGGAGAGCAAGGAATTGGTAAAATGCATATCCGAAGCGTCTTCAGGCACATGCTGCACTGCGATCAGCTACTATAAGTATAAAAAATAATCTGAAGGGACAAATGCTGTTCTTTTACCAACTTTGGTTTAATGCCAAGGCATTCATATATCCCAGTCTTGCTTGCCTTAAGATGATCTCCTCTGTTATTGTCATTGCTGAAAGCCTGATCCATTCTGCATCTTTTTTGTCTTTGCCATCGTCTCCTATCCTATAATCAGGATTGCACCACATGACCCTAATATCATGCTTTAAGTTCGCCTAATCGTCTATTAAGCTCCTCAAAAACTAACCGTTTCTTATCAGGGCTCAGGTGAAATACCGTCTTAATGATGGTCTCGTTTGTAATGGTTAAGATATAATTCAACTTCAACATACTATCCTGTGCCGCACCTTCCTTTACAGTTATCGGTATGCCCTTCATCTTTAGGTTTGTCGTTATCCCTGCTATTACAACATTTCCCAATTCCTCAAACAGGACAAGCGCAGGCCTTATCTTCGACCCTTCGTTATCGGTAAACTGCATCCTGGCTATTATTACGTCTCCAGATCTAGGCACGTTCCCACGTACTATAGTCTCCTTCGCCCCAAAGTTCCTTCATTTTAGCCTTTTGGGCCTCCTGAACAAATTTACTCAGCTCTCTTTCTTCTTCGGCCTTCTCTATAAGATCAAGAATTATCTCGTTGTAAGTTTCGCGAGGGTATTTCTTTATGCGCTTCAAGGCGCTCACTACTGATTTGTTTACCTGTATTGTAGTAACCCCTTCATCAGTCATTATATAACACCTATAAGTAGTATATAAGCACTTATATATAAGCTTTTGTACTATTTCCAAAATGGTCCTCCCTCTGCCTCAAAAGGCAGGGTTTCAGGTCGCGCTTCGGAAGAACTTATTCTGGCAGGCAGGATTACAGGCAGAAGATACTGTTCAATGTAACGTATTAGAGCAACCCCCCTTCACGCCCTAAAGGAGCGTGGCTTCTGAGTCGCCTATGTCGAGGGTTTAAAATGGCGAAGCCGCTCCTCTCACAATAACTATATATATGAGTCTTTTCCCAGTCTCTATCGGTGGTAAACCATAGGGGTTTGGCAGATGTTAAAGACTGCAGGATACAACAAAGTAGAAAAAGAGGCTCAAGCAGCGGCAGCTGTTAATTTTACTTATAAGGAAGGATGCAAAGTGAAAATAAAAAAAGATTCTTTTTTTAGGTCCAGGGAGAAAGTTGCAGAGATGTGGGATATAAAATGCTTAAACTGCAATGCCAAAGTATTGCTATATCAAAAAGATGGAAGAGGAAGGTTGCATCGTTGTTATCTTAACAGAATTTTTGACCCTGACTCTTACTCATCGCTGCAAGATACAGTTCAAAGCAAAAAGGAGATGCCTTTGCTTAAATGCCAGTCATGCAATGAAACCATTGGATACCCTACCTTGCATTGGGAAGGCAGGCTGGCATTCCTTTTAGTGCATGGCAAATGGTACTATGAAAAGAGCAAAATCAAAGGCATATAATTAAACTGTAAAATTGGTGTAATCTTGAAGGAAATAGAAACAAAACTAACTGATTTTGACGAAAGGAAGGTCAAAAATACACTTGAAGAGAAAGCTATCAAGGTATCCGACCGTATTCAAAAGCGTTGGGTATTCAACATCAATAATGGCAAAGAAGAAGTAGACGAATTCATACGGATAAGAACAGATGGGGTTAAGACTACGCTGGCTTACAAATACCGTAAAGGAAGCGGCTTATCCAACACTGAAGAGTTTGAAACTGACATAAGCGACTTCGATGTAGCTGCCACTATATTCAAAAAGATCATGCCGGACTTTTACTACCAGGAAAACAGAAGGGTGACTTACAAGTATAAGGATGCGGAAATAACTATGGACTACTGGCCGATGGTTGCCCCTGTCATCGAGATAGAGGCTCCTCAAGAGAGCATGATCAATGCCGTAATAGATGAGCTAAATATAATTGCTACAAATAAAGGCAATGTAAGCATGGCAAAGATTTATGCTGAGAATGGGGTAGATATCCATTCTTATAAGGAATTAAAGCTTGATACCGAATGACGGTTGACGTGGAAAAATTTTTACAACTAAAAATAATCGTGACATTCTACTACTATCCTTCTTTTCAGGAACTGAGTCTGCATTCAGAGCAGGTAACTATTATATCCAAAGCCAGCTGAGGGGCAGATTAATAAACCTGAAAACATACGAATTTCCAGCAGGTATGCGCCTGCAGGTGTAGATCACATGGCAAATAAGATTAGATGCGCACACATACTGGTTGCAAAGGAGTCAGAGGCAAAGGCAATACTGGAAAGGATAAACAAAGGAGAATCATTCTCAAAGCTTGCAGAAGAGAACTCGCTTGACGGCTCAAGGAAGAGCGGCGGGGATCTCGGCTTCTTCGGAAAGGGCATGATGGTCAGGCCATTTGAAGATGCAGCATTCACTCTTGAAAAAGGGCAGGTCTCAGGAATAGTCAAAACGCAGTTCGGCTACCACATCATAAAACGGCTCGAATAAGTGTTTATGAAAATTCCATAATTCAGCAACAGTCCAGTTATCACCTAATAAAGCGGCTCGAATAAGTGTTTATGAAATGTTATAACTGCCATCTAACCGTAAAATTTATATATGTTTAGATGCTAAATATAGTCATGGTAAAGACAACAATAATGCTGGAAGATAAACTATACCAAGAGCTTGTAGCGGAATCTGTAAAGGAGTACGGTAGCACAAGAAAGTTATCTTTGCTAATAAACAAGAAGCTCAAAGCCAGCAAGTACAAGGCTTCCAGAAATAAGATGAGTATAAAGCCGATTAGGCTTGGCAGAAGGATAAGCGAGAAAGAAATAGAGAAGGCAATAGAAGAAGGATGGGCAGAGGGAACTAAATGGAGTGTGTAATAGATACAAACGTTCTTGTGGATTACATAATTCTTGAGTCTGAACTACATGAAAAGGCTAGATTAAACTTAGAAAAAGTAGACAAAGGCCTTGTTCCTAGCGTCGTTGTAGAAGAACTTGCGCATGTGCTGAACAATTTTAAATTGAGTAAAAACACGATAAATGAAAAAATTGGTGAAGTTTTGGATAGTTATGAAGTAGTTGGCATAAGTGAAAAAGAGATCAATAATGCCAGGCAGATAATACTCAATGAGCAACAGACCACATTCAAGAAATTCAACGATAAACTTATACTTTCGATAGCAAAAGAAAAAGATTTACCATTACTGACTTTTGACGGAGGTCTTATTTCAGAATGCAAAACTCACGGTGTTAAACTCTTCGTACATGATGATAAAACGAAGTAATTATGGGCCGAAGGAAACTACAGTGCGTGGGAAAAAGCTTAAAATTCCATCAAGCTGTATTTTTACACTTGTCACATCATAAAAAGGCAGGAATAAGATTATAGCTGATAATTGTAAATTTGGATATAAACGATTACGTAGCCTGTCCATCATATCTTATTATGGAATAATTGCTGCTGTTCTCAAGCACAGTGTATCTCAGCGTGGATAGGTTTATTGGAACCCCTGTATTATTTGGATTGAATATTATCAGGCATGATCCTGGAGTTATAGATGAATTAATCTGGTAGAGGGGTTTTACGTTTAGATTGTATATCATCAGGTAAGGCCACGCGTTCGAATACGTACTACTGCACGAATATAATATGCCTGGATTAAGTGATTCATTATATGAAGGATTCTTTGAGAACCAAAGCTGCCAGTCAACTCCGTTGTATGCAGCTCCAGTATGATAGATTAGAAGAAGCAGTGAAGAGAGGAATATCAAAAGAAATATTCTATTAATTGCAATCTTTTGAGTATCTGTTAGGCTTATTTTTGAAAGCACCTTAAGTGCTATGATCATCAATGATATAAACAACGGATACAGAAGCCAAGGAACGTAGTTTTGTGCACTCCCTACGTATATGAACTCGAACAGCGCAAAGCCCAGCACAATCATATCCACTTTAGTTATTCTGCTTACCAAGCTGCTGATCTTATTCTTATTAATCCTCAGAAGGATTACGATTATTATTGCAAGAATTATGACGGTTTCTAGGACATATCCTAACGATTCGAGTGCAGAAAATATTGTTGAATATGCGAATGTGTGCTGCCCAGCGAATACCTGATTGCTCAGCTCAAAGCCATATATGGGATTGTTGTAAAGATAGTAATTTGCAATAAACCAGGGCAGATTTACAAGAAGGGCAATTGCTATTGACTTTACACGCCATTTTCCCTTAAACATGAATAACATGCATGGAAGAAATATCAGATTTGTAAATTTTGCAAGGAACGAGAGGCCAAAAACGACACTGCTTTTTGTGTAGTCTTTATCAAAATAGTATGCAAATGCAAGGAGTGCGGTGGATATGCCAAGTATATCTGTTATATTGAGCGTAAAAGCGAATGTTACTATAACAAGTGAAAGAGATATCAGATACACGCTTATTCCTTCTATCTTTAGCGATTTTGCAAGCTTTTTTGTGCAAAATAGCAGAAACAGTGCAAGAAAGGCCTGTGCAGCTAGTATATCTTGATATAGCGATAAGCCTAGGAGCACTCCGGGAAGAAGAATAAGCTGTGCAAGAGGCTCTCTTAATATCTCATAATAGCTTGACTTGCCAGCCATTGTAAGTGTATTGAAATGACCTACTATATTGTCCCAAGAAGTGCCAAATCTACTCATAAGCAAGTAAAAATATAAGATTAAAAGAATAGCTGCAGATGCCTCAACAAGCTCAATATAGCTTAGCTTTCGCATGCAGCAGTATGTGTTTATGGAGCTTATATAATCTCTTGCAGCTTTAACCTGCCCTATCTATATAATCCGAATAAAGGCAAATTATCACATCATAAAACGCCTGGAACAAGTGTTTATAAAAGTTTAAGGATTTT
>DAHUYR010000042.1 GCA_027315135.1 Microcaldota archaeon | reverse complement strand
GCTCTGCTTCAGGAACTGTTCCTGTTGACAACATTTGGGGACTCTCAGTCTGCAACATGTATACCTTCAACCAGAACTTCGTACACATACTGACATTTGCATACTGGGCGAGCTTCCTGCAGCAGGTAGGTCCTACTATAGGTCTGGATGCGACTCTGGGAGGCGTAGGGGCAGAGGCAAAAGCATCGCTTTCTACAGGAGTAAACAGCTTATACGTATCACCACTGTTCGATTTGATATTTGTGGAAATGATGTTATCAATGCTTCAAGTAATACTGCTATCCTCAGCAGCTATACTGTTTTCATTCCTGATAGGAATAGGGCTCATAGCCAGATCATTTGGAATAACAAGAACCTTTGGAAATGCTATGATAGCGCTAGGGATAGGCATAGGCTTTATCTACCCGTTAGTGACGAGCATTACCTATGGCTTCATAAACACCACATTCAGCAACATAGCGACAGCTGACGCTACTGCATTTGCAAGCCTTATCGGAAACACTGCAATCACCCTTACCAGTATCCTAACTATCCTTCCAGTGCTGTTTTCTCCCACCACAACTCTTTCATTCGCAGCAGGCGTAGGTGTCCAGATATGGAATGTCATTGGTCTATTCGTGCTTATGGCTTCAATAGTCGGCGTAGGACTCGTATTCATACCAATGCTTAACTTAATGATACTGAATGCATTTGTGAGTGACTTCTCATCCGCATTAGGGCAGCGGGTAACATTCCTGGAGATGCTAAGTAAGGTAGTATGAATGAGAAATGCAAGTATATATGCGGCGGTTCTTCTGTCAGTATTGCTAATCAGCATTGCCAGCGCTGCTGGCTCATCATATTGTACCACTGGTGGAACGATACAATCTGCGGCTCCCTGGTACTGCAGCCAGATAAATGTTCAAGCACAGAGCGTATGGGCGCAATGGGCACCTCTAGCCATGACAGTTGCAATGCTCTCATATATGGTCGGGGTGATAATATTCGTGGCAGGCATCGCCCTGAGAAATCAGAAGATAAGGAACTTTGGAGTAGGGGAGATGTACGAGTCGTTGGCATCAATGCTGATCGTTGTAGGTTTCCTTTTCCTAACTGCTGTCCTTTTTGGACTGGTTCCATCAATGGTTACCGGACCAATAAACCCTTACAACACTTCGCTTAGCTACATAGCGACTACTATAAACACGACGAGCTCGCTTGCATCAAGGCTCTTCATAATAGGCGCACTTGACAGGTATTATGCAAGCATAACTCCGCAGGTCTGCTTCTTGAATAGTCTAATAACAGTATGCACTCCTACGGAATTCAGGCCATTCGGCATAACTGTGCTATTATTCTATTGGCCAGCATGGGCCCTAATGCAGTTCATGCTTGACGCGCTCATATCGCTTTATACTCAATATTACTTCATACTCTTCTTCCTGTATGCAGGCATACCTGTCTTCCTAATACCAGGAGTAATACTCAGAGCATTCCTCCCTACAAGAGGGGTCGGTGGCATGATGATAGCGATAGCTATAGGATTTTTCGTTGTAATGCCTGTGCTCTTCTCCGTTGCGTACTACTTCACCAACCTTGGGGCGCTTAAAGCCCTGTCCAATACATACGCTACCATTACTCAGTATGGCGCAGGTGCAGGTGCGCAGACCAATGCGATATCTTCTAATTCCCCACTTGTGCTTGCTGTTGCAAATGCAAACAGCGTGATGAACGGTTTCTGGCTATCTATTCTGTTCTTCCCCGCGTTGATACTAGCAATTACATATTCTATAGTAACAAATATTGCAAACCTTATAGGAGGAGCCAGCACATGGTCCAACAGGAGATTAACTGCTTTAGTCTGAAATACAGATTCAACAAGTTCTACCATCAATGCTTATGCCCTGTGAGGGCGCAGGATATTTTATTACACTCTTCAAGACCCATACGCTGCCTATACTCTGCCATGTCATACTTATAATTGACCATAGCACTCAATCCATGCTGTTTATCCCACTCGTCACTCAGTTCTTTTAGCCTCCTCTCCATGTCACTAAGCGGTTTCTCAGGAGCAGAGTAACTCGGCGAGTGGTCTGAACTGCGTGGTGTATCAAAAGATCCGGTTCTCAGATATGTTATGAGATAGCTAACGCCTATCGGCGAATAAAGTATGCCTAAAGGTATGCCTATAAGGCCCAGCATCTCTAACCAGGGTTTTACATCTCCCCATACTCTATCTGGCTCCATCCTAGCTTGATAGAGAGCAGTGTTATTATGCGCATCATAAACTCTCCGTGACTTTTCTATAAAAATCGCTGAGATATCTTCAGTGGATCTTCTGTCAATCTCAATACTCGCGCCTGGCAACCGGGCCACTTCTACAATTCTCATATAGTTATATGCTAGATCTACCTCTTTCATAGCGAGGGTATCACTTTCCATTCTTGCTTTTTCAGAGGCAGCATCTAGTGCCTGCCCTGCATTTCTGAAATTCCCATTTTGTACGCTCTGCAAAGCCATTATTATATCCGGTCCAAATTGCTGCTCGTATAAAAAAGGATATAACATCTTATACATCGTGTATGCCGTTAACCGATTATTTTCCGATACAGAAATTTCCATACCGTTATTATAAGATACTTGCATCGTCAAAGCAGGCTCATTTTCTGAGGGCCGAACAATATCCTTAACCACGCTCGCCGTAATCTGAGTAACCTGCCCATCATGCGCACTGCCCTGCAATACTGCTCCAGCTAACATTGTTCCTGCTACTGCTGCTACAACATGCTTCTTTAGCTTCTTCTCCATAATTCCCCATACTTATGATGTTTTCTTTATATTTAAAGGCTGCGCCGCGGTAAGCAAGCATTTTATAAACAAACTGCGTATTTCCATTATGTTGTGGCTTTTGGGGCTCATGCATCTGGTACTGTCGCTCGGAGACGTTAACGCGCTGATACCGCTAATCATAATACTGATACTAATAGTCGCAGCAGGAGGACTTACACGAGGTTTTAGCATATTTAGCCTCTTTGGTCTTGGAACGCTAACTGGAATAGGTCTTGGCGGCAGAGGTTCGATGGCGAAGAGAACCGGATACGATAAAAGTACCATTCCATATCCTGGAGGATTCGCATCAGATACTAACAATGAAAAAATACAGCAGATTAGGAAGGATAGCAGCCTGTCCAGATCTGAGAAATTCAAGGCTATGGGGTCAATCAGAGGTGCAAAACACGGTAATGCCCCAGCGTCACCAAGCTTAATCTCTGGAGCGTATCATTCATACAGGAACATTACAGGTAAAAATACTGCAAAATTCTCTGCCTCTAATCTGAAAGGTCCATTAATACTGTCAAAGGATTCGGATGGCCCCGTTTCAAAATCAGGACCTATGATTATATCCGGAGCAGCGGGCAGTGCAGCTGCTGCGGGATCAATGACGGTAAAACAGGTTAATGATGCAGTATTCAACAGAGTAAGAATGGCAGTTATGGATCCAAGGACTGTAAGACCGAGAGTCGCTCCAGAAAATCCAACGCCACTCATCACCCCTAAAGCTAAAAACACGCTGCCGTTTTCCAGCATAGGCAATGCAGTTGCATGGACGATGGCAGGCAGGTCAGGCGCGCAGCTGACAACGTCTAAGATGAGAAAGCTTGCTGCAAACAATCCGAAGGCATTCAGGAGAGAGTACAGCAAAATAGTAAGAAATGAGCTACATAGAGACATGTTCAACCAATACATGTCAAAAGTCAGATCATCTTTCAGAATGCCGGCAGATAATAGTGAAAGAACAAAATTCAAGTATACTGGAACTATATATGAAGAATGGCAAAAAGGCATTCAGCGTCAACAGGAAGAAAGACGCAACCGACCTACAAAGTTTAATCTTACACGTCATTCACGTAATCCAGACTACGTCACTCACACATGGGCCTATAACCGTGCAAAAAAGAGATGGGAGCACACAAAAAAGAGACTATCAGAGGAGGATTGACAAAGAACTACGCTATAGCCTTTCTCATCTGGCGCACGTGCCTCTGCCATGCCGATAAAACAATGAAATGGTTTATTAAGCTGACTTCTTATTTTATATCTGGTAATCTGGTTGAACAAGAACTTTTATTTCCTCATATTCATAGGATTTCTATCTGCGACCTTCATATGTGCTATAATAATAAGCGTACTGCCGCCAGGGTACGCTCTAATTGCGATAGTTATCATGATGCTTGGCCTGCTCTTTGACGTAATAGCTGCATCTACAAGATTCTACGCTTATTACTTTATGCCTTTCATAAGGCGCAAGAATGGTATGGTAACACTAAACGATGAACCCCCATTCTACGTAACTGCTTCAGGAAATGCTATAATAGTAAGGGAGGATGAGAACATATATGCCAGTGTATTCATCAAGATCCCAGTTTATCTATCCTCAACAGAGATGTCTGACGAAGAGAAGCTTAACTTCTCCAGGTCTTTCTCAAAGATGATAACTATAAACAGCAGGTATCCGATGAAGCTTGCGTCACAGCTCTATTACCTAAATAAAGACGAATACATACGCAGGATAAGCGCAAAGCTCAATGAGGTTGAAGACAAGTATAACAAGCTGAAGTCAGACAAGACTACTCCAGACAAGCTTCTGGAACGTGCCGAAGGAGAGCTGGCGATGTGGCACAATTTATTTGACGGAGTTAACAAGTCACCATCACAGAACCAGATGGCATATGCGATGGTTAGCGCACCTGGCGCAAACGAAGAAGAAGCAGTTGCAATTGCAATGCAGCGCGCAGAAGAGATAGCTGCAGGCGCAGGATCGATATTCGGAGTAAGTGCAAGCATAGCTACAGGAGACGAAATGCTTGTTTTTGTAGAACCTGAATACAGCATACCTCCTGCAACAATAAGCGAACTTATGAAAAAGGAATGAGCATGGATGAAGAAACAATATTCAGAGTGAGCATCACGTCAGTACTGGCGCTTTTGTTTGTAACCTATAGTGCTGCCTACGGTCCATTATACGTGATTGCAATCGCTTTATTCATGGTAGCATTTATACTAATAATGATAATCAGCTTTGCAGACTTTGTGCTCTTCCCGATATTCACAAAGATGCTCAAGATAACCACTATACCTGCTAAAGATTACACGATTCCAAAGGAAAACGATGGAATCGTAAAATACGTGAATGGGCTTTACTACGCGACAGGCTATGTAACTGCCAATATCTATAATTACGTGTTCCAGGCAGAACAGATGGTTGAAGGAGAAGAAACTGAGATGGCGCAGGGACCTGACAAATGGGAAAAGGCAGTGATGAACATAAAGTTTCCGTTCAAGTTCGTTGCTATCGGGCAGGCAGTGGACATACAAAAGTACAGGGACGATTTGGAGGGAAGAAGAGCCTATATTGAATTCCAATATTCAAAGAGTGAAAGTGCCCCTAACGTATCAACAACGGTGCTTGAAGATCTGAAGAGAAGGATGCGCGTACTACAGGTGAGGATAGACAGGCTTGGTGCAGGAGAGCGGCCGATGAGCAGCACGATGTACATAGAGACCACTGCTGTTGGAATAACAATGAATGATGCGACGAACAAGCTTACGCAGCAGGTGGACCAGCTCCAAACCGTATTCAATGTGTTTGACCTTAATCTGATGAGGGTCGTAGGAAGGGAAATGTATAGCCTGTATAAGCTGAATTACTATCTGCCTACGATGAACGAGCTGATATCAGAATTCCAGTTCCAAAAATGATAGATAAATAATATGTCTGAACAATGTTTATGTGAGTGCATATGGTATTGATACGTATACAGAATATAATGAGCAATGAACTTGCAAAGCGTGTCTTCCTAAGCAGACCGCCAGAGCCTCCGCCAGAGTTCCTGCTAAATGATCCTACAGACTCGATATTTATAGGGATAACAAGAAGGTTCGGCGTGCCACTTACATGGACCTTCTCTACACTTACAAATCCGCACATATCTGTAGTGGGGATAACAGGAGCAGGAAAATCATTCTTTGTAAAGACCTTCCTAATACGGGCCAGTTATGTATGGAATGCCAACGCAATCATAATAGATTGGGCAGGCGAGTATCGATCATGGGTATCACAGAGCGGAGGAAAGATAGTGGCTCTCGGAAAGGGCGATTTCATAAACATAATGGATCTTGCAGGGATGAAACCTCTGGACAGGGTCAAGCAAATAATGAACTCGCTGGACATACTTACTGACATTACAAGCTTCGCAGAACAGAGAAGATTAACTGCAGAGGCACTAGAGCAGACATATGTCAATGCCGGATTTCCGCTTACACAAACACCTAAGGATGAGAAGGATGCGCCAACTCTAAAGAACGTAACCGCACTGCTCGAGGAGAAACTGGGGGAAGGGAACTATGCTTATCCAGCAGAGCTTGAGAATGCTATATACAGATTAAGGGAATTCTCAAGGGAAGGGGAGGACTTCTTTGCAAGGAAGAGCACTATAGACCTAGACAAGCTTATAACTTCAGGTCTTGTAGACGTAGACCTTTCTGGGCTTCCCGACGAAAGATTCAGAGCGCTTGCAGGCCTTTTCATACTTCAAACGCTCAAGGAGAAGATGCGCTTCGAAGGATGGAGTGCAAACAAGGGATTAAAGGCGATAGTGGTTCTTGATGAAGCATGGAAGATAGCAAGCGACGAAAGAAGCGACGCAATCACGATAATAAGGGAGGGAAGGAAGTATCAGTTTGGATTAATTGTAGCATCGCAGAATCCTACAGACATTAATGAGGCAATATTCTCCAACGTAGGCACATCAATTATTCTAAGGATAAGATTCGAGAAATTCCTAGACTATCTGCAAGGATCTCTCGGCTTTACTGCTTTCATGCGTGACGAGATAAGCAGATTCGGAGTTGGTCAGGCTGCGATAGACCTCTCATTCCAAACATCGGTAAGGTTCCCTTCAGTATTCATAATAGAGCATATTGTGGGGGAGATGCCACTTAATGTTTATGGAATAACATTAGGGGACATATTGCAAGAGAGCGAGCTTGGGGATACTAACATACAGAAGGACTACTACCTGAAGAAGATGGACATAACTGCAAAACTAGTGCGCACAAATGCAAGTAGTAACGTAATAAACAGTATAATTACTGACATGGACACTGCGAACCGCGCAGTTGATGTAAAAGGTCTTGTCACAATCCTTACGAAGAACAATATAAACCGCGAAGCGATAATTCAATTCCTAAGGGAAATAGGCATACCTGATAACATTATAAGCAGAGTGTTCATATATACAAGATGAGAGCATGACTGGAACATACGTAATAAACAAGATTGAACTGAAGCGCATCCTCAATTCATTCGGAGTCAACATAAGGAGCGTTGAGAATATGCTCGGAGTTCTTGATAAGATGCACAAGAATGTAAATGCCATCGAGTTTGCAAAAATGCTCTTTGGCCTTGGAATGAAGCAAACGCAGGTTGAGAATATATTGAGGAGAATAGGAGTAGATGACCTTGCGATCTCTGACATATTTGACAGGATAGACGAGGACAGGATACACCAATCTTTCGGAAGAGTGGTGGAGCTTAGCGTCGATATATAAATGGTGGGAATGTGCCTGGCAGCTATTGCATAATATGTGGAAAGCATAAGGATGGGATAAAGGTTGCAAATGATCCAGTACTAGGCACACTTCGATGGTTCAAGACAAATGTTACAAAAAATGTAAAGAACAACGCACTTGTCGTATGCAAATCATGCTATCCGAAATACAGCACACAACGCAAGAAATACGTTAACAGGAGGACCGCATACCTTGCGCTTGGCATACTTTTCCTGATATTCTCCCTAATAATCTCATCTGGGGCATGGCCCACTGCGCTATTGGTCGGAATAGCAATAGTTGCACTACTTTATGCACTTTCTCTCATAAACTACATGCCAGGCCTGCAGCTCAATGCCGTACAGCATAAGGCTGGCTCAAAGAAGAGATAGCATCCTTTTTATTCTTTCATCTCTTCATAATATAAAGAGATAATGGAGGAGTTGTTTTGGCTGAAGATACTATAATGCTTCCAAAGATAGAGGAGTTGCAGCTTGAGGGAAAGTTAAAGACCTCATTCTCTGAAATAAGGTCTAAGCTGTCAAAGCTCCCTTTTTACGATGTAGGATCTGACAAAGATTCGGTTACCGCTGCGAAGGTAGAGAGCAGGAACATAGACAAAATGCCATATCTGTTCCATATAGTGAAGATTAATTCCAATAATGTGGATATTAGCTACTCTATAATACCCGATACTAGCGAAAGTATGCGCAGGGCCTACGTGATCAAAAACCTTGCTGGGATATTGTCGTTGATAAGCAATGACTATGAGATAGATATTCCGAAGTTCATGCAGTATACTGACTCAACGCTAGGAAATCTGATAGATGGTATATCTCAGAACTACAACCTACTTTATAACAAATACGACTCCCTGACTACGGAGTACAGGGAGATAAAAAGGCTGAACAACGAGCTTGAGGCATCAAACAAGAACATAACTATGCAGATAACGCAGCTCAGCGAGGAGAACAAGGAGCTGCATGAGGAGCTCGACAAGCTGAAGAAGTACTCAGACGAAGCACTTATGGG
>DAHUYR010000032.1 GCA_027315135.1 Microcaldota archaeon | reverse complement strand
TCGTCAGTAAACTCTAGGAGATGCTTTGCCACTGCCAGCGTCTCCTTTATAGGGTCGGCTGAAAAGATTAAACCGGATATTTTTGGCACTTTGTCACTCGTTGCGGCTTTTTATGATATTGTAAGGATGACTTTATCCTTCCTGCTTACATTTGCAAACATATAATCATTTATCTTAGAACGTCAGATGTATTTTAATCTTTTATATTTTAAATTTAATGTCTTATATTCTAAATTTAATATTTTATAGTTTAAATTTAATCTCTTATATTTTAAATGGGTGCTTTATCGCATCGGCTGCTGAGAGCCTTACTGCTTCTTTGGAGCCTCTGCTTGGCTTCCAGCCAAGCTTTCCCGCCTTCTTTATGGATAATCGCATCTTTCTGACGTCACCTGCCCAGCCCCTGCCGCTTAATTTGTCTTTATAGACCATTCTTGGGCTTGCTCCTGCCTGCTTTGAAACTGTTTTTGCTATCTCGTTTACGCTTATCGTATCCTTGCTCCCTACATTAAAGCATTCGTTGCGCTTTAATCTTGATGCGAGGAGAAGGGCTGAGACTGCATCATCGTAATAGATGTAGCTCTTTGACTGCTTTCCATTGCCAAGGATCTCCAGCCTTGCAGGATTGCTGCTTAACTTCCTGACAAAGTCATATACTATCCCGTGTTCGCTCCTGCCTCCTGTAACGTTTGCAAACCTGAGTATTTCATAATCAATGCCATAAATGCTTGAATAATGCTCTATTATCATCTCGCAGAAGAGCTTGAATATCCCGTAGTTCGATATCGGCTTCAGTTGGGCCGTTTCAGGAGTCGGGATGATGTTTGTTTCTCCGTAGACCACAGAAGAAGAGGTGAATATGACCTTCGACGCGTCATGCTTCCTTGCAAGCTCCATGATATTGATAGTAGTGAGTACATCAGACCTGAAGTGCTCAACCGTATCTGTCGCGGATGACTTTACATCAGGGTTTGCAGCGAGATGGTAGATTGTAGAGCCGCTGCCTATCCGGACATCGGAACTCTCCCGCAGGTCCTTCCTGTAGAATCTTGCTTTTTTGTTCAGGTGCTTTCCTGTAGAGAGGTTGTCTATTATAGACACCTCCTTTCCTGAACTTACCAGCGCATCGGTGAGATGGCTGCCTATGAAGCCTGCGCCTCCTGTAACTATATGTTCCATCCTCTCACTAAAATAAGAGTCGTGTCAGAGTATAATAATCTTCTTGGATATACGGACAAGCATAAGGTTAGATAGAAATACCCTATTGACAACAGGAGGTTCTGCTGGAATGGGTTTTGCTTGCTGAAAGGCTCGTGAAGCTGGGAAATGCTGTAAAATAATTAGTAACTGTTTAACTGTTCCGCTCTTTCATAACCTTGGAATCTTCATTAACTGGAGTTCTGCCTGTTTTATGAAGATTTAAGCATGTAGATAGAATTTAATCCTTCACTAACGGCCGCTTCGTGGACTCTTTTATCTGCAGTGTAAAAATCGCTACAGTTGGCTTCCTTGCATGAAACTATCTGCAATGCATCTGCCATATACAGTTTGTATTTTAATAGGATACGGGATGCATCAAAAATAAGTGGTAGCGTTATCTCGACAGTCTTTATTGAGCCAGATTTATCAAGCCTTCCTAATTCATTTACAAAGTTGTCTACAGATTTAGGAAATTTGATTTTGCGTCTGCGATCGTTTTTATCCAATACCCCTATCACTTCGCCTATATTCCAAATAGAAAAACATAATACCGTACTTTTGTTTTCTGCCTCTTTGAATAATGAGTCTACTATATCTGTGCCTTCCTCGTTTAGATACCTCTTTACTATCGCACTGCTATCTAGATATACGGTTTGATCTGTCATCCCTCATCGACCTTATTACGCGTTCTGAGAAGTATCCCTTAGGTCTTCTTTTTATTATGTCTTCGTAGCTCACATACCGTTCTTTTATGCCAAGTTTTAATCTAAGTTCGTCTACCCATGAGCGGCCTACAGACTTAAGGAAAGTTTCTACTAAATCACTTAAACTAGTATCAGTAAGTATTGCCTGGGATTTTGCGTCTTTTATTACATCCCTGTCTATTGATAGCGTTAGCTTTGTCTTAGGCATTGGTACCATCTATACGTATATACGTGCGTACGTATAGATATAAATATCTTTCCTTATCATCACGTTCCGGCATTTTACCTTATCACCATGTTTCGGCATATTTGATTTTATTAATTGAATATGCATATTTATTGCGTGAGAGTATGAAGCTGGATGGAAATACGATACTTATAACAGGAGGCTCGATGGGGATAGGGCTTGCGCTTGCTGAAAGATTCACAAAGCTCGGAAATACTGTAATAGTATGCGGCAGGAGGGAGGAGAGGCTGAAAGAGGCGGAGAGGAAGGTGCCTGGGCTGAACACCTTCGTGTGTGACATTTCAAAGGATGAGGACAGGAGGAGGCTCGTAAAATGGGTGAAGGAGAACTTCCCAAAGATAAACGTGCTTGTGAACAATGCAGGCGTACAGTTGAAGGTGGACCTCAGGAAGGGCATGGAGGGACTTGCAGGCGATAATGAGATTGAGATAAATCTGAAGGCATGCATCTACATGTCTGCAGAGTTGATACCTCTGCTTTCTGCAAATGGCGAAGCTGCAATACTGAATGTCTCTTCAGGTCTTGGAATAGTGCCAATGGCAATGTATCCGATATATTCTGCAACAAAGGCAGGAGTCCGTTCATACACAAAGACCCTGAGGCACCAGCTCAAGGACACTCCGATAAAGGTCTTTGATATAATACCGCCTTTGGTGCACGATACTGAGCTGCATGGTGGAAGACCTATGGAAAGGAGTGCGGGCAGCGTATCTGCAGCTGAATTGGCAGATGCAGTGATTGAAGGATTGAAAGAGAATAGGTATGAGATAGCTGCAGGGCCTGCAAAGAACTGGCTGTCCATGGCTTCGAATACGCAATTGGAAAGCGTATTTAGCAATATGAATAAATAAGCGGTGCAGTCACCTTCCGCTCATTGCTTTCTTTATGAGTGCTGCAATCTTCTTCTCTTCAGCGGAAGTTAACTCGGTAAGCGCAAATCCTACAGGCCACATCTTGCCTTCGTCAAGATTTGCCTTATCAGTGAAGCCGAATGTAGAATACCTTGACTTGAACTTGTCTGCATCCTGGAAGAAGCAGATAACCTTATCGCCCTTTGAATATGCCGGCATCCCGTACCACGTCCTAGGGGAAAGTTCTGGCGCATTGGCTTTTACAATAGCATGTATGCGCTTGGCCATTGAACGTCTTGGTTCCTTCATCTTGGCTATGGCAGCCTGCACTGCCTCTTCGCCGTTGTCCCTTGAATTCTTCTCCTTAAGGTAGTCCTTCATTGCGGCTATCTCCTCCTTGCTTAATCCCTCTTTCTTTTTCGTGCCTGCCATTTCATCACATTGATCAGTGGACTGCAAAATCCTTAAACTTTTATAAACACTTATTCCAGACGTTTTATGATGTGACAAGTGGGCAAACCTTGTCGTCTGAAGGTACATAGATTTACATATAGAAGTCCATTTTAGAGCATGTAAAGTGGGAAGAACTCGGCTTTATGAGATTGCTATTATTCTCTTTTCAACATGTTAAGAGTATCTTCTAACTTTCGTATAACTTGAGGATCGCCTCTTTCCCTAAGCATAGATTCTATAGTGGTAGGCGGCCAGCTATCTGATGGTTTCTTTTTGGTGCTATTGATAGTATTTCTTTGTCGCCAGCGAAATGCTCCATTATCTGATCTTTGAACTTTGAATCCCGTACATACAACAGATTATGTGCTACTGTCCACCCATTACTCATTGAGGCGAAGAGATAAGGTCTTATACTTGAATTATCAAGAGCGTCTGTTCCATTGACTTTTACAGTGTTGCGTACAGTTCGTGCAATTTGCCTTATTTCTGGAGGTTCCAAATCTCCACTGCGACGCAATAACTTCTCAAGTACAATTTGTTCTGCGAGACGATTTGCTTCTGGGGTTTCTCTTCCACGTATTAGCTTCAACGGTGTCCAACCATATTTGTCTGCAATTTCTCGAAC
>DAHUYR010000041.1 GCA_027315135.1 Microcaldota archaeon | reverse complement strand
TCTTTAAATCTGAATTGCTATTAATAAAGCTTTTGCAGCTCACACGCCGAAGTATGCTCTGACCTTTATTGTTGTCAAGTAGTAAAGTATTAATGCAGATATTGCAAGAGGGATTATACTGAGTAGGGAAACTGTCAGGCTTAGCATTGAGATTATTATAGATGATCCGTAGAAGGCAACTGCCACCCACCAGGCCCAATTGTCCCCAGTATAGAGTATATACCCTACTACAGCGTATACAAGACCGAAGATTGCCACAGGTTCTCCAAGCACAAGTATTGGGAACCTAAGGGATATCAGTGTAGAGATTAGGTAACTCCCTATAATTGCAGTAATCGCTAATATGAAGGATATTGCTCCTAACGCTATGCCGAATAAAGAAATCACTTTTACTCCCAAGGGCTTATTCCTTTGTAGCGCGTCAACCATGATATCGATAGTATCTCGTTTGAGATGTTATTAATAAGCTTTGGCGCATGCAACGGCATGTTTAAATATGATATGAATCCAGTTGAGCGATAGTAGTAATATGACACATGTGGCAACGCGTAGGGCATTGCAAACCGCACTTGAAAATAACGAGGTAATTGCACTTGTCGGGTGTGTACCTATTGACAAATGGATAAGCGAATATACTGGAATGGCCGCACAGAAGGCTTATTCTGCAGACCTGGCAATCAAGGAAAGTATAATAAAAATACAAATTTGCAGAACAGGATATGAAACTAACCACGGTGGACTTGCAGCATATGAATACACTACCTTAATCTCGGCTAATAGGAAGCTGATTGGGCAAAGCACAAGCAGCAAGGTAAGCAGTGTTTTCTGTAATATAGAGGAGCGGATGGCCGATAAATGTTTGGGCACTGTGAACTCTGCAGTCAAAAACGGGAATGATGAGAAGATAGATATTGTATATGGCATCAGGGCTTACCTTGCAAGGAGAAATTAAAAGATGATGATTGAAAAGATGTGAAAATATGACATATAAGAGAACGCAGGCAGAACAAAGAGAACTTGGCGGAGAGGAAGTGATGGTAGTTATAAAAACAATACCTATGGAGAACTGGGAGCAGAGTGCAGTTATGGGAGATATGAAAAATTTTCATGCGTACCATATAATAAACGGAGAGGAGGTACATGTTGAGATTTCCCACAAATCTAGTAAGACGGAAGGAAAGAAGCATCAGGACAAATATGAGGCAGAGGTTTGGGTTGGCGGCTATCCTATAGGGAAATCCAGCAGCAAGGCGCTAAATGACACCTGTGACAGTATAGTAAAATGGAAGAATGAAAGAAATGTACGGTTCGTTGAATTAATAAGAATGAATAGGGAAAGGGTGCAGACAGATGTGGTTAAGGGAATAAGAGAGTCCCTTGCAAGCCGGAAATGAGAACAAAATCAAGAGCGTATTTGGAAGTGATAGAATGACAAATGCAATACAGAGGAAAATAGATGGGAAGCAGGTTGCAGAACTGGCAAAGAAGATACCAATGATTTCGTGGAGCAAGGATAAAGATTTTGTTTTTTTGACAGCATATCGCGCTGTTGTTGAGGATTCGAACGAATCCTTTATTGTAAGAGTGACTAAAGAGGAGCATAATAAAAATAGCCCTTCAGTGATGCGCGAACCTTCATGCGCCTATGGATTCTCTGCGTATAGACAGCAGAAGTATGCAAACGGGGAAATAAGAGAGATTTTTGTAGGAGGCACACTGAATGATGATAGTGCACGCAGGCTCTTTAATGACATAGACATGCGGGATGCCAGAAGAAAGTTATTTGAGCAGTAATTCTTTTAGGGACTTGATGGTGCCTGAAGTTTTGATGGTATATATTCCAGTAGTTGTACCGTTTATGCTTTTGATGAATGATAGTGCGAGCACTATGCTGTCCTCTGAGCTCCTCTGTATTCTTAGGATGAATTGATTGTTCCTTGCGAGCATTATCTTTGGGTTTGAATAGGAATACCCGACGGTGCCCAGAACACGCATTATCTCTGCTTCTAGAGCTCTCTGGTTTACCTGATTTCCAAGGTCCGTTTGTGCAGAGGTTTCTGCAAGCACGTATCTGTTCTTAATTCTTTTTGCCATATGCAAGACCCAGTGTGCCAAGCGCTTTCTTCTCGTCTCCTTCAAATCCAAGGAATCTTATCATGCCCATCAGCTGCTTTGCAGAAAGAAGGTCGTTGTCAGACTCGGCCAACGTTATCGGACAGACGTTTACCTTAAACTGTTTGCAGTAATGCATAGTTTTCCTGAATAAGTATATCAGCTTCTGCTGCTGTTTTGGATCTGTTTTTATTACCGAATTTACATTGATGAACAAGGTTTTGTCATGCTCTGCGAGCATCGCTATTAGTTTCTTGGATGGCATATTGTTTGGCAGTATACCTAGAGTGTTCCTGTCCTTGAGGGATTTTGCAAGCAGCCCTTCATCTGAACCAGTGGCGATAGTTTTCTTTAGATAATTGTGCGTAGCCGGCCTGACCTCTATCTCATTGCCGCATAGAAATAGCTTTGTAAATCCAAGCCTCTTTGAAAGCTTCTCGCCAGGATCCGTTTTTGCTATGTCATAATACTTCAGCGGCTCACCTTTGAAAAAGAATCACTGGCTGCTCTTGTATATATCAGTTATTTTATCGTTTAGGTCCTTCTCCCTGTTCCTTAGCTCAGTATACTGCTTGTTTATCGATTGCAGCCTTGCCTGCGTTAGCTCTGCCCTATCCGTCACATCTGATAGCGCTTTTTCCTTGTCAGTCTCTACCATTATGCCGCCTATAGTAGAATAGGTCTTACCTGTTGCCTTCTCCAACTGCTCTTTTGCCCCGTCAAGTTCTGCCTTCTGAGCCTTGAGCTGCTCCAGCTGCAGCGTAACTAGGCGCAGCTGTTCTTGCGCGACCTGATAGTCCTTTGCAAGCTTCTCTATCTCTTT
Organism: Microcaldota archaeon; assembly: GCA_027315135.1. GTDB lineage: Archaea > Micrarchaeota > Micrarchaeia > Micrarchaeales > CABMGC01 > JAKAUU01. The sequence goes on along the minus strand of DAHUYR010000041.1, from coordinate 25,603 downwards.
CTGCTGGGTGCTTTGTGGTTCCATGTTTTCATCCTGTTAAAATGAGTAATAGTATATGATAGCAAAATTATATAAGATATTATCCATCATCTATATTGGCAGGCGATTGCTTGGAACTCAACGAGAGCAAACTTATAGAGGGGGAGCTTACACTTCGGAAGATGAGACTTACAAAGGAGGTATTGGAGACAAAGCGCTCTGCGTTGAGATGGCTTGCACTCTCTCTTGGGATAATAAATCCAGGAGAGTCGCGGCTGTCTGCTGTTGCGGTGCTTGACGCCATGCTGAATTTCCAGTTCAACAGGAAAGAGGATCCGAAGGTGCCGGACCTTATGGATTACATAAGCGGAAAGTGGGAGCCGATGAACGAGAAAACTCTGAGATATCATCTGCTCCGTATGAAGAAGATGGGCCTTGTTGACAATTCAGATGGGCGTTTTTACTTCAGGAGGGGAGCGCAGAGACCCGGAATGGTCCATGAACCATGGGATTTTAATATTTTTGAGAGTTATTATAAAGATGTATTCATCAACATAAAAGAAGTATTAAGAGAGATAAGCGGCAAGAACTGATTGGTGCTTTTCCTATGAAAAATGAGATATATTTGTGGATCATGCTTTTCGTTATAATCGCAGCTGCTGCTCTTTGGTACAGGTTCTATTACACCTCACCTTATCAGCTTACAGTATCTTTTAACAAAACTCTTTTGACAGGCGCAGCGTACCCTTACCAGAATATTGCAATGCCTATAATTGTCACAAATACCGGCAGTTCGGCGATAGCAAACCTTGATTTCGGGCTTTATATGAACGGAAGCCTGAAGAATACATACAAACTTGACGTACCTGTAGGCAAAAGTGCAGTTATACCATTCAATTACACACCGACAGTTGCTGGCACGTATAATGTTTCAGTGGTGGCTGACCCTGGAAAGGTCTTTGATATATCTGACAGGCAACAGGCACAGGCTAATACAAGCTTTGTTGTGAGCAACAGCGAGGCAGCAGACCCTTATGCATACATTAGGAGTAATGGTCTTGTTGCTGCGTCTTATGCAGACATAGGAAGCAGTGGCGTTGTCACAAACTCTTTTCTTTACACGAACTTTACTTTCTCCCCTATGTCTTTTTCCAATATCAGCACGCTTAACGCTTTCATATACCCGCTAGCTGATATCGCCGGTGCATACATAAAGGAAATGGCATATGCGAATGGTGAATACCTTGGCAATAATGCAGTTTCATCAATATGGATGAGGAGCTATATAGACCCTGTAGCGTTTGTTTATGCAGCAGGTTACAAAGGTCTCAGGTATAACAATGTTACAGTAAATGGCACGCAGGTCACCTTCATCAGGCTAAGCAACACCTCTACAATGTGCAGCTGGTATGCCGGAGGGTGGATAAAGATAATAGGAACAAACGGAACAGCCAATTGCACAAGCATTGTTATGAATCCGCCGGTGCAGCATTATGTCCCTGATTTGCATAGCATAGCATTCAGCAACAACTCTATAGCATCGAATGCAGCAGTCATGGGAAATTACTCAGGATTCAGCGGAAACGTTTTCAGGCAGGGCAGGCTGCTCGAACTCAATAACAGCATACATTACATACAGATTGCAACCAATCTGACAAAACCATTACTGGTATGTTATGGTGCAATTTACAACATATCGGATGTTTCTTATTGCTCCACATACAATTTGGATAAAACAGGCAAGGTAGGAAATTACTCTCTTATTTCGACACGCGCTTATATAGGCAACTTTAATTACACGGACTTTTCACTGTCCACAACCACAGACATACTGAAGGCAGTTCCCCAGGCTATAGAGATAATACACAGTGCGTCCTATGCAAACAAAGGCAAGGTACTTACCTTCCTTCCAGGAATACAGAGTGATTGTGGTTTTGTCGAAGGATTCAACTGCACGGATGTTAGGTTTTCAAACAGCACTCTAAGCTTCAAGGTAACTAATGAGTTTAACAGCAGTGTATCGTTATCTTCGGGAAGTTGCTTTGCTGAAGCGCCTTCGCTCCTGTTCACTAGGCTGAACTATACATTAAAATCTAGGGAGGCTGCAAACCTGAGTGTGGGATGCACATACTACAATGGCACACGGATATATGGCGTGCCGTTCAATCTCTACTTGGGGCTTACGCTTAATTACACTCTTAACAGGACAAGATTGCAGGCGAACGGAAGCGCATACGTAGTCTAATCTTACGATGGATCCATTCTCGCTTTTCTTGGAAAGGTACGGAGCATTCACTGAAATCCAGGAAAGGTCTTTCAAGGAAATAGAAGGCAAAAGGAACTGTATCATAGCTGCGCCTACTGGCAGCGGAAAGACAGAGGCCGTATTCCTGCCTATCCTGAAGATGGCGCAGTCACAGGATAACGGCATCTTTGCTTTGTACATCACGCCTCTGAAATCCCTTAACAGAGATCTGCTTAAGCGACTTTCCGAGCTATCCTCTGATGCAGGGGTGAGCATAGGTGTCAGGCACGGCGACACCTCTATTAAGGAAAGAAAAGAGCAGGCGGAGAATCCCCCTAAGGTACTGGTAACGACTCCGGAAACTCTGCAGAACCTGTTCCTGTCCAAAAGGCTGAGAGATTCTTTGAAACATGTCAAGATGGTGGTTGTCGATGAACTGCATGAGCTGTATTATAACAAAAGAGGAGCGCAACTATCGGTGGCTTTGGAGAGGCTTGAAGCCGTTGCGCCGGGCTTTCAGAGGGTAGGGATAAGCGCCACGATAGGAAATCTGGAAGAAGCGTGTAGATTTATTTTTTCCGATAGGAAATATGTGGTAATAGCTTCAGCCAATGAAAAGAAGTTCGATATAATTATAGAGATGCCTGAAATTACAAAGGATGCTGCAGGAATAAAAGAATTTTTCAACATAGACAACGCTGCAGCAGCAAGAATCTACAGGATAGCGGCACTGATAAAGGATTCTGATGCGACGATAGTCTTTGCAAATACAAGGCAGGCTGTAGAGGCGCTGGGAAGGAAGCTCCTTTATCTTGATAAGAAAATGGATTTTGGACCGTTGAGCGTGCACCACGGTTCGATAGAAAAGGAGGAGCGGATATCTGCGGAAACTGGATTCAAAGAGGGCAGGTTCAAGGCAATAGTAGCGACGAGTTCGCTTGAGCTCGGCATAGATATAGGGAAGGTAGATTTTGTAGTGCAGTACGGATCGCCTAGGAGGGCGACTAGGCTCGTACAGCGCATTGGCAGAGGCGGGCATAGGGTTGGAGCAGTTTCCAAAGGCAGCATGATAGTTTCGGACAATCTTGAGGCGCTTGAGGCTGCAGCGATACTTGGCAATGCAGTGCATGGAAGTTTTGAGAAAAACGGGATTGAAGAGAACCCTTATGACATACTTGTAAACCAGATTGGGGGAATGGCGTTGGAGTATGGGGAGATTGAATCGCAAAAGGCTTTTGCCATAGTGAGCGGCTCTGCTAATTTCAGAAACCTAAGCAGGGAAAAATTTGATAGAATCGCTGCTTTTGCAGAGAGCATAGGCATCATCAATATGAGAGATGGCAGGATATCGATAGGGAGAAGAAGCCGGATGTACTTCTACAAAAACATAAGCGTAATACCTGAAGTGTCGCGTTTTCCTGTCAGGAACGCAGTTACAAACAAGACGATATCTTACCTTGATGAAAAGTTTGTTTATTCGAATATAGATGAAGGCTCGTACTTCATAAGCAAGGGGATGCCTTGGAAGGTTGTGAGCATAGATGAGGGCGTAATATTCGTGGAACCTGGAGAACGGGTAGAGGCAATGGTTCCTGACTGGGAAGGCGAAGACATGCCTGTTTCCAGGGAGACTTCTGAAGCGACTTTTGGTTTCATAGAGAAGGGACTTGGAAAGGCAGTATCGTTCTTTGATGCACGCGCTGCGGACAGGGTCGAGAAGTTCATAGAAAAACAGCGCACTTTTTTTGTCCCGGGCGCAAAGAATCTTGTCATCGAGGAATTGGAAGATTATGCAATAGTATATGTCGCGTTGGGAAAGCTTGGGAACGAGTTGCTTGCAAGGCTGCTTTCATATGTCTGCTCGCATTCTTCAGGAGGAAGAGTGAATGCGAAGGCCACTCCGTATGCAATTGTGCTTGAATTTAGCCTTAATCTCAGGAAGCCGGATGTGAAGAAAGCGATTGTCGAGATTGCGCATGTAGAAAGGCTGGACTCTTTTGAATTCATACGCGGGTCGGATCTGTTCAGATACAGGTTTGTGAAGATTGCAACCCTTTTTGGAATAATTGACAAGGGCGCAAAGGTCGGAAGGGGAGCGATAGACAGGGTGATGAATTTCTATGAAGGGTCAGTAGTCATGGAGGAGGTGATACGAGAGCTTGGCAAGAATTATTTTGATGTGGAATCAGTGCAGCGATTTACCAATGCAATAAGGACGGGCACGATGAAAATAGAGATGCAGTATTCCACAGGCTCGCCTCTTACGCGGGAGATAATACAATCAGCATATAGTTATTCAGAGCTCTTTTCACCTGAATTTGGGAAGGAGGATGCTGTAGAAAGGCTTAAGGAGAAGCTTTCAAACGAGAACCTGATTATGATCTGCAGCTTCTGCGGCTTCGGTTTCGATGAGAAGATGGACTTTGACAGCGACAAAGCCATAAAGTGCAGGCGTTGTCAGAGCCCCATGGTTGTGATATACGATGAGGACAAGGCCAGGGTGATAAACAGGCGCATTGAGGGCAAGCCCATAACCAAGACAGAATCTAAGGTATATTCAAGCATAATGAAGGAGGCTGGATTGATAAGTGAATATGGAAACCGAGCGGTGATTGCATTGTCAGTATATGGCATTGGTGTAGATACAGCTGCAAGAGTCCTTAGAAGGTTAAGGAGGAATTATAAGGAGTTTTTTGTGGATGTTCTTGAAGAACAGAGGACGTTCATAAAGAACAGGAAGTTCTGGAGCGGTTAAGCTTCCTGTACTTTCTGCTGCTCTTCGTTAAGTATTATGCAGTCTATTATCTTCGTTCCCTGTTCCGTCTTCATGAGCCTTACTCCTGACGCAGCTCGGCCAGTAATCCTTATTGAAGCTGTAGGTATGGTGATGCTTATGCCTTTGGAATTTATCAGTATGGCCTGCTGCTCGTGTGACATGTAAAGGACCTTCGAAACCTCTCCGGTTTTTTCCGATGTCTTGAGATTTATTATTCCTTTGCCGCCCCTGCCCTGCTCTCTGTATTTCGATATCTCAGTTATCTTGCCGTATCCTTTCTCTGTAACAGTGAAGACACTGCCGAATTCGCTTGCTGCTATGATGTTTGTAACTCTGTCGTCAAACTTCAGCCGTATGCCTCTTACGCCAATGCCCGTCCTTCCGATTGTCCTGAGCTTGGATTCCCCGAACTTGATTATCTTTCCCTTCTTTGTAGCTATGAGCAGGTACTTCTTGTTTGAATAGCATATCGAGTCTACTATCTCATCTCCTTCTGCAAGCTTGATTGCGCGGACTCCGTTTGACCTTGGCCTTGCGAATAGCCCTGCGTTCATCCTCTTTGCAGTTCCCTTCGCAGTGACGAACGCTATTGTGGATCCTTCAAAGTTGCGTATAGGGATCATTGATACGATCTTTTCTCCCTCAGCGTCTATCAGGTTGGCTATTGCCTTCCCTTCTGAATATCTGCCGGTTTGAGGTATCCTGTATGCCTTTAGCCAGTATGCCCTGCCTGTGCTGGTTATGCAGAGAATATAGTCTTTGTTGTTGCAGCGGAGGATCTGGTTTACGTAATCGCCTTCCTTCAGGTTGATTGATATTATTCCTTTGCCGCCCCTGCCCTGCTCTCTGTAATTTTCCTTGCTCAGCCGCTTGGTGTATCCCGATTTTGTCCTTATCAAGGTTATTTCCTCGTCTGCGATCATGTCCTCTTCAGTTATGTCTGCTGATTCGTCAGAGTATACTATCTGTGTTCTCCTCTCGTCGCCGTAATCCTTTGCCGCTTTCTCTGTTTCCTGAACTATTATTCCATCTATCTTTTCGCTGCTTTCTATCACTCCATTGTAATATGAGACCTTAGATTGGAGGTCTGCTTTTTCCTTGTCAAGAGAGTCATTTTCTAGGTGCGTGAGCCTGCTCAATTTCATGTCGAGTATTGCAGTTGCCTGTTTCTCTGATAAAGAGTAGTCCTTGATGAGCCTCTTCTTGGCTCCTGCGACTTCGTTGCTCTCTTTTATCAGCTTGATTACCTTGTCTATGTCGTTAATCGCTATGAGTATTCCTTCTACTATGTGGAGCCTGTTTGCAGCGACTTCGCGCTCGTATTTTGACCTTCTGAGTATGACCTCACGGCGGTGGTTTATGAAAGCATCTAGCATGTCCACTATGTTGAGATTTTTGAGCGATGTGTCGATTACAGCGAGGTTTATTATCGGCATTGTTATCTGCAACTGAGTGTGTTTGTATAGCGTATTCAGTACAGATTCTCCAGTGGCGCTGTTTTTGAGTTCTATCACTATGCGAATTTCGCCTTTGGCCGACTCGTCCCTTATGTCCTTGATGTCCTCTGTTCTCTTATCCTTTGCGACATTGACTATGCCTTCTATCAGCGAGGATTTGTTTATATTGTAGGGAATTTCAGTGATAACTATCTTATGGTTCTTATCGTCTATTTCAGCTTTTGCCTTTACCGATATCTGCCCTCGGCCATGTTTATATCCGTTTAATGCATTGCCCGACATTACCGCTATCCCACCGGTAGGGAAGTCTGGGCCCTTGATTATGTTCATGATCTCTTCCGGTGTGCACTCTTTGTTCTTTATCCTGTATATCGCCGCCTCGCAGACCTCTCTTATATTGTGCGGAGGGATGCTTGTTGCAACACCTACTGCTATTCCTGTGGCACCATTTACCAACAGGTTTGGTATTTTTGAAGGGAGTATTGCTGGCTCTTTTTCAGTATTATCGAAATTTGGGGTGAAGTTAACTGTTTCCTTATCAAGGTCTTCAAGCAGATCCTCTGACATCTTGGTGAGCCTGACCTCAGTATATCTCATTGCTGCAGGAGGGTCTCCGTCTATGGAACCGAAGTTTCCTTGACCTTCAGCAAGCTCGTATCTCATTGAAAATTCCTGTGTCATCCTTGCTAATGCGTCGTAGATTGCCATGTCTCCGTGAGGGTGGTATCTACCCATGCAATCTCCAGTTATTCTTGCGCTCTTCTTTGTAGGTAGGTTATGGAAGTTCTTCTGACCATACATCGTGTAAAGTATCCTTCTTTGTACGGGTTTTAGGCCGTCCCTAGCGTCGGGGATAGCTCTGCCTATTATTACACTCATGGCATAGTCTATGTAGCTCCTTTGCAGCTCTTCTTCTAAAAATACATTTTGAACTTCGGCCATGATTACCACTATATGTCTAGAGCCTTTACCTCGGTTGCATGCTCCTGGAGGTACCTTCTTCTCTTGGCAACATCTGCGCCCATGAGTATCGTGAATAGTTCGTCAGCGTGCAGTCCGTCCTCTATGGCTAGCCTCTTCAGCTTCCTGTTCTTAGGATTCATCGTTGTTTCCCATAGCTGCTCGTAGTTCATCTCTCCAAGACCTTTGTATCTCTGAACCTCTATGTTGTCACCGAGCTCTTTGCGTTTCTTGCTAAGTTCTTCATCGTTGTAGCAATAGTACTCCTCCTTGTCCTTCGCAACTTTGTAAAGTGGAGGCTGGGCAGCATACACATATCCTAACTCTATTATTTTGCGCATGTACCTGTAGAAGAATGTGAGCAGTAGTGTTCGTATGTGACTGCCGTATACATCGGCATCAGTCATTATGATTATTTTCTTGTAGCGTATGTTGCCTGCGTCGAAGGTCTCGTTTATTCCTGTTCCGAAGGCAGTTATCAAGGTCTTTATCTCCTTGTTGTCAAATATTTTCTCGTTGCTGGCCTTTTCCACATTGAGTATTTTACCCCTTAGTGGCAGTATGGCTTGTATGTTTTTGTCCCTTCCCTGCTTGCTCGATCCTCCTGCGCTCTCTCCTTCTACTATGAAGAGTTCGGTCTTTTCAGGATCGCTAAGTATACAGTCAGATAGCTTTCCCGGAAGAACAGCACTTGAAAATATGCTCTTCTTTCTTTCAAGCTCCCTTGCCTTCCTTGCAGCGTCGCGTGCGTTTGCAGCTGCTGTTATTTTCCTTATTATTGATTTTGCGTCGGAAGGATGCTCTTCCAAGTATCTTGAAATGCTCTGATATGCAAATGTCTCTACCTGGGTCTTCATCTTCACGTTGCCTAATTTCTCCTTTGTCTGTCCTTCAAACTCTGGATTCTGCATCTTTATACTCACTATTGCAGTCAATCCCTCTTTTGCATCTTCACCTGTTATCTTGGTTTTTGTGTTAAACGCTTTGTTTTTCTCCATATAGTTGGTGATTGCTCTTGTGATCGCAGCATGGAAGCCTGAAAGATGAGTTCCTCCCTCGTTCATCTTTATGCTGTTAACAAACGATTCTATTTTTTCATCGTATGATTCGGTGTACTGCATGGCGTATTCCACTGCCACACTGTCTGTGGAAGTCTTCCCGTATATCACAGCTGTTATTGGCGATCTTTCTCTGTTTATGTATCCTACAAAATCTACAATGCCGTTTTCCGAATAGTATTCCTCTGTTGCCTTGTCCCCGAATCTTTCGTCGGTTATGACTATGCGAAGACCTGTGTTGGTGTAGCTTACATATCTGGACCTTTCGTTGAGCAATGCTATATCGAATGTGTTAACGCTGAATATTTCCTTGTCTGGTTTGAACTTTATTGTTGTACCGTTCTCCGTTGTTTCTCCTATGACCTCTAGTTTTGATGTGACGGCGCCCCTGCTGAAAGTCTGTCGGTATATGTGGCCGTCTCTTTTTACGGTTACCTCAGTGTATTCAGAGAGTGCATTCACCACAGTAAGTCCGACGCCATGCAGTCCTCCAGATACTTTGTAAACGTCGTTCTCGAATTTTGCCCCTTTGTGCAGAGTTGTCATTATAACTTCAAGGGCGCTTTTCCCGTACTTCTCCATTGTCCCGACAGGTATGCCTCTCCCGTCGTCAGATACCTCAGCTACATCGGCATCGTCCTGTTTGTACAGTTTTATTATTATGTTCTTACAGTATCCTGCAGAGGATTCGTCTACTGCATTATCCATGACTTCGTATAGCAAGTGTATTATTCCAGAAGGGCCCGTAGACCCTATGTACATTGAAGGCCTCTTCCTTATACCCTGTGCTCCTTCAAGCACAATTATCTTTGAGGCATCGTAAGTTTCATCAGGCATTTTCAACAACCAACTATCAGTTTTTTCCGAGGTTAAAATTGTGGTAACTAAGACCGCTTTTTGTACGTATGTTTATTGCAAGTTAATTATTAAAAGCGTTCCCTGCACGATGGGATAGCTTTTATATGCTGCCTTTTCTTGTTATATCTGGTCAAGGGTGAAATGTTGGCAGTTGATAAGAGGCATGCTTTCCGGTGGTGTGGTGCAGAAAGCGAAAATGGTGCAGATGTAATAGTGTTCGGCGTTAATGATGAGAGCGGCTCCAGAGCTACGAGGAAGGGAAGTTCCGGAGGTCCGGATGCTGCCAGAGCTTCCTCTGTCAAATTTGATGCTGTGAAGAGAGGAAAGAAAGAGTCAATCATGTATTCCGGATTGAAGAGCAGCAGGGTAAACGCGTATGATTCTGGGAACATAGCCAAGAGTAAGGTGGAGAGTTTTGCGAGGAAGCATGCTGCAAGGAAGACTGTGCTGGGGTGCATAGGCGGCGATCATTCTATAACTTATGAAATACTTAAGGGGATTGACAAGACAGTGGATTCGTGGGGATGTGTATACATAGATGCGCATCCTGATATGATAAGCTCCGCCGGAAAGTATTACGGTTCTGTGGCGTATGATATGCTTTCCTTGAAAAACGTGGAACCGAAATCCTGCGTTATCGTAGGCGCGCGTGCGATAGAGGGAGAGGAAGCTGAGAAAATACAGGAGTTGGGAATAAAAGTGATCGGGATGGAAAGGATTATTGAAGATGGCATAGTTGCAGTTTCCAAATACATAAAGAACCTGATGCCGACAGAGGCTTATGTTTCAATAGATTTAGATTCTGTTGATCCTGCATTCGCCCCTGGGGTAAGCACACCTGTACCGGGGGGGCTTGAGGCAAGGGAAATATTATATATTGCTTCTACCATAGGAAAGAGCGTAAGTCTTGGTTTTGACGTGATGGAACTGAATCCCAGATATGATTCAGGAGGCATGACTGCACGTCTTGCAGACCTGCTCATGATGAACATGGCTGCATCTGCCAGGAAAAGGTAATTTTGGGTTCGTAACTCAGCTTGGTCAGAGTGGCTGGCTCTTAACCAGCAAGTCGAGGGTTCAAATCCCTCCGAGCCCATTTTATATGTGTTTATTTTGCCGTAATAGAAACAGTAAGAGCATGCCAAACCGCCATATTTAAATATCAGGGAAGCCGTATTTAATACAGGCGACATGCTCTAAGACAGATTGTTATGCATATATTTAAATAGAAGGACATGCATAATATTACTCTGTTCTTTAAAGTGATTCTTATGCCAAAATCCCACCACAAACCCTCAAAGATGAGTTCTAAGAGCAAGATACCTGCAAAGCATACTGCAAAGAAGGCCCATATACACATAAAGCCTTCCTCAAAGCATGCTGCGAAGAAGCAGATTAAGAAATCCGATAAGAATATCGACCGGAAGAGCGTTTTGAAGGACAGACATGCTTCACCAAAGGGCGTTGTTAAGAGTGTTAAAGTGGCTGTGCCGAAGGTAGTGAAGGAAAGCCTGAAGGAACGTAGGGAGAAGGAACAGGAAGTTATAGTTAACGAGCAGAGGAAGCATGATATCAAGGTAGTCGAAGATGTTTTTGCTGATCCTCATTTCTCAGAACACCTAGTCGCAACAATGGGAGACAGATCTGTTGATGTTGTAAAAGCACTTTATAAGAAGCCGCAGACTGATGAGAAACTTACAGAAAAGCTTGAAATGAAGATAAATGAGGTAAGGCGTGTGCTTAACATGATGAATGGGCATGGCATAACCAAATATGATGTTACTAAAGACGGCAGCGGCTGGCTTATTTTTACATGGAGGGTAGACGCTGAGAAGCTTTTTGAGTATGCAAACGCGCGTAAACAGACAGATTCCGTGCCTGCTTCAGCGCTTCCTGAAAATTGCAACGATTTCTTCTTCTGCAAGAAATGCTATGATAATAACACAATTGTGCTTCCTTTTGATTCTGCTATAGAACATAGTTTCAAATGCGTAGATTGTGGAAGCAAGCTGGATATGATAGATAGGCAGAACGCTGAACTTTTTATAAAAGGTTTAAAAAGTAGAGAAGTAAAGTAATCTTATCCTATTTACATTAAAGTAGCGAGGTAGGGTAGACTGGAGTGCCCGCCGGGCTCATAACCCGGAGATCGGTGGTTCAAATCCACCTCTCGCTATAGAGTAGAGGGTGGAGTTCCACTATTCAGTCTACTTATATAATATATAGTAGTGAACTACATCTTAGTAGTTATTTTTTAAACGTGGAAAAAAAATATAAAAATATTAACGGAACTCTACCCTGTCGTGTTTAGATGGATTATTTAGATCTTATTGATTTTTATAAAAAAGAGAAGAATACAAGCAAACTATTACCAATGTCAAAAGATTTTTATAAAGAAGCAGAAGAACTGATCCGGAAATCGGATAACAGTGTCGAAAAGAATAATATAAACAACACATTCATACTATTAAAAGAGAAGCGTGTGCAGAAAATACTAATATATTTAGCATATGACAAACAAATCGGAAACGAAGTGGCAAGCGAAGAAGCCGATATGTATTTAAAAATAAAAACAGTTATGAAAAAAACCAATAAACAAAATTCAACCAAAATTAAGATAAATATAGACATACCAGAGATAATAACAACTACAGGAGCCAAACTCGGTCCTTATAACAAAGACGAAATTATAGAGATAAATGCCAACGACGACATAATGTTTATAATAGAAAACAGAATAGGAGAGAAAATAAGTTAAGTGATTTTATGAAAATAGAAAAGGAACTGAATCTGTATTGCAAGTTCTGCAGAAAGCATACTAACCAGACCGTGAAACCATACAACAAGAAGCCGCAGTCAGGTTTAAGCCTAGGGACAAGAAGGCACAACCGCGCAATTAAGGGATATGTAGGAAGCGTTGAACCTAAGATACACCCAAAGAAGCTGGGGAAGAGGCAAAAAGTGATGCTACAGTGCGCTGTTTGCAAGAAGATCTCAGAAAAAGTAATAGGCAGAAGGACCAAGAAAAAAATAGAGATTAAGCACTGATAAAGATGTTAAGGAAAAAAGAGCTGCCCGTACAGGGAGAGTTCGTAATAATAAAGATAAACAAGGTCACACCTCACGGTGCGTACTGCAAGCTTGACGAATACGGAATAGACGCATACTTGCCTATATCTGAAGTCTCCTCAGGATGGATAAAGAACATACACGAATTCATAAGAGAGGGACAGCAGGACGTAGCAAAGGTCATCTATCTTGACACAACAAAGAATGCAGTAGACATATCTTTGAAAAAGGTCACTCAGAAAGAAAAGAAGGACAAGATAAACTCCTACAGTGCGGAGAAAAGGGCAAAGGCAATATTCGACAGCACTGCAAAGCTTGCCAAAAAGGAAAATGCAAAGGAAGAGATCCTGAGCAAGATACCTGCAAGCATAACTACATATCATGAACTGCTGACACTCGCCTATGAAGGAAAGGATCCTCTGGCAGCATGCGGGGATAAGGTCTTTAAGGACGCGTTTTACGAAGCGGCCCAGAAAAATATCAAACCCAAATCGTATACTGTAGCTTACAACCTGGAAATGAGTGTTACTAATCCCCAGAAGGGCGTTCAGCTGATAAGGGACATACTCAAGGAGATAGCTTCAAAAGGCAACATAACACGGTCTCTTGGCGCTCCTCATTACTCATTATCATCAACAGACTCAGATTACACTAAAGCTGAGGCAAGAATAAAGAGCGCGGAAGTGATACTTGATAAACATGCTTCAGATGTTCAGTATGTTCTAAAGAAAGTAAACAAGTGATTGACTGGACAAGACGACTATATATTACAAGAAAAAGAAGTTAAAGGATCCAATACTCATAGTCGGCCTACCAGGAATAGGAAATGTTGGCAACCTTGCTGCGGAACATATAAGAAAATCCATTAAAGCTGAAAGGTTTGCAACTCTATACTCGCCACACTTCCTCCACCAGGTGCTGATGCTAAAGAGCGGAGGCTTCAGGGCGGTCAGCAATAGGTTCTATCACAAAAACATAAACGGAAAGGACATACTGGTGCTGCTTGGAGACACACAGGCTCCATCTTCGGAAGGCCAGTACGAGGTGAACGAGCTGATAGTCAGGTTCTTCAGGAAGCTGGGAGGGAAAAGAATCTACACAATAGGAGGATACAACGCTTCAAACAAGTATGCCGAATCTCCAAAGGTCTTTGCAGTCTCAAACGACAAGACATTAAGAAAAGAGCTGGAGAAACACGGCGTAATCTTTGGCAAGATCACAGGCACTATCTGGGGCTCTGCAGGGCTTATACCCGTCTTTGCACAGAAGTACGACATACCTTCAGTCTGCTTAATGGGCGAGACTGGATTCCTGGAAATAGACGCAAGCGCAGCAAGAGCAGTGCTACGTGTGATGGAGAATATCATAGGCACGAAAATAGAGCTTGAAAACCTTGACAAGTTGAAAAAAGAGACGGAGCGCGTGATGAAAGAGATAGAAAGCTCAATAGACACGCACGACCAATCAAAACCTGCTGAAGGGATGCCCTATATTAGATAAGCGCCAGTAATCTAGCCTGGCCAGGATACGGGCTTCCCAAGCCTGCAACCCGGGTTCAAATCCCGGCTGGCGCATCAGTATCCCATCCTTTCTCCTACAGCAGTCATGTACGCGCATACTATTCCAATAAGCGTTCCTAAGAAAATAAGCTTTTCAGTGCTCACTCTGAAGTATTCTACCTCGTTCCTGTCCATCGCCTTTGCAATCATCACAAATGCAGGGTATGCTATTACCAGCGCCACCAATCCTGCTATTATCTCAACTGCAAATGAGCCAGTGGCATACAGAATACCAAGCATTAGGAGCAGGATGCAGATATCGGCAGCAGCCAGGCGGAGGAGCTTACCTACGTTCAACCTTATTTTAAGCATTCTTACAACTGCAAATGTAAAGAGCAGGCTGTTTGCAAGATTTCCCACGAAGAATATGCTTATTATCGCCCCTACCACTCCATAGCCAAAGTAGTATACTAAAACAAGCATAGAAACAAACTGCAGCAAGGAAGAAACCGCACCGTATTTGAGGATCTTCCTGGTAAATCCTCTTGCTATCAGCATGGAGCTGGAGAAGAATCCTATAAGTCCAAGAATAGTGCCTGCTGCTATTAGCGTAAGGTAAGACGGCGCAAGAGAGTAGCTGTTGCCTATGAAGATGGAGATTATAGATTTGCTATACACTGCAAAATAAAGGAGTGCAGGAACCGTTACAAAAACCGAATAGAGCACAGAGGCATTGAATACACCCTCGCTATACGCCCTTTTCACGCTCTTCTTTGCAGCTTCAGAGAAGGTAGGGAGCAAAACCGTAACCACCGACGCATAAAATACCATAAGGACGGAAAGACCTTTCAACGCAGTTCCATAATTGCCTATTACTACCTCACTCACGAAAAAGCCCAGGAATATCACTGAAAAGTTCTGCATGCTCAAAGAGAAGAAATTGTAAATCGCAAGAGGATATGAGAAGGTCAGTGCGCTCTTTATGTCTTTCAGTTTAGGATACCACGGACAGAAGTCCATGTATCTTGAAAGATACCTGTTTATGTAAAATAGGGAGATAACAATGCCCACAGTGCTTCCTATCAGGGTACCCATAAGTATTCCTATCACTCCGTACCCGCTCAGCAATGCATAGACTGTTACTGAAAAGTCCACAGCCATGTAAATTACATATGCAATTGAAAAGTCAGTTCCTCTTCCAAGTCCAATCAGCACGCTGGCAATGGCACCAAACATTATTGTTGTGAACAGTATCATCGATCCCAATTCCAACATGCCCTGCGTAGCTCCTATACTTGCTCCAAACACAGAAGCCACATATCCGCTTATCAGAATCCCAAGTACTGCCACAAGAAGACCGACCAGAGCTACAGAAGCAAAACCAGCGGAAAGCACCCTCTGCATTCCCTTACCGTCCTTCTTGTAGTTCAGTTCCGCCACGTATTTCTTAAAATAAGACGCGATCCCTAAATCATTTATGCTTCCTATCAGGGTGTAATAGCTCACAACGAATACGTACACTCCAAACAAAGCAGGCCCAAGAAGTCTTGTTGCAACTATTATCTTGAAAGCCGCAAGTAACACTCCTATAACATTGCCAATGAAGAGCGGATATATCGTACCTGCTGCCTTAGCCCCTAATCCGGAACCGCGCCCTGCCATAAAATATAACCCTATTACTGACTGCAACGCAAGTATTTAAGCTTTCATTACAAGCAATTATTGGTTGGCATGCGGAAAAGAACGTTTTTGACCTACGGCTTCACAGGTATAATTGGACTAGCAATCGCAATAATCGCTATCTTTTCCTTCATAATAGGTCCGTTCCTGCTAATATGGGCTCTTAACCAACTATTTAGCTTAAACATAAGCTACACGTTTTGGAATTGGCTTGCAGGATTCATTCTGCTGACCCTGCTGCGTTTTGGCTGGTTCAAATAAATGCAAATGTGATCCTATGGCAAAAAACTACGTATGGCTGGACGGGAAGTTTATAGACTCAGAAAAGGCAACTGTTCCAATATCAACTCACTCATTACAGTATGGGAGTGGGATCTTCGAAGGGATACGTGCATACTCTACCAGCAAAGGACCTGCGATATTCAGACTTAAAGAGCACGTCTCAAGATTCATGAGGACTGCAAAAATTGCAGGCATGGAACTTCCTTTCACACAGAAGCAGATAGAGCAAGCAATCATTGAGATTGTTTCAAAGAACAAGCTTGACTCCTGCTATATACGGCCATTCGGATTCTACAATGACCCAAGAATAGGCCTAAATACTGAAGGCAAGAAGATAAGCATTGCTATAATCGCAGTGCCGTTCGGCAGGTACTTCGGAGATAAGGAGAAGGGGATAAAGTGCAAGGTATCATCGATGCGCAGGATAAACTCCAACATACTACCTCCAAGCGCAAAGCTCAGCGGCAATTACGCGACCTCGGTACTGGTCTCAAAGGAAGCCAAGAACGCAGGAGCCGATGAGGCGATAATGCTCTCAATCAACGGCTGGGTCGCTGAAGGCCCTGGCGAGAATATCTTCCTGGTTGAGGAAAACAAACTACTCACTCCATCAAAAGCATCAGACATACTGCTTGGAATAACCCGCGATTCTGTGATAAAAATCGCAGAGAGCACCGGCATACTTGTGGAAGAGCGGGAGATTCACAGGGAGGAGCTGTTAATCGCAGATGAACTATTCTTTTCAGGAACAGCAGCCGAGATAACTCCAATAGTGTCTGTAGACTCAGTCAAGATAGGCAGCGGCAAGCGTGGGCCCCTTACAAAGCTGATACTGGACAGATACATGGCTATAGTATCAGGAGAGGACCCGGAATTCACACACTGGCTCACCTTTACAAAACAATGAGCGCATAAGCCATGGCAGCAGCTGCAATGGCACAGAGCATGTTGGAAGTATATTTGCTTCCGATGCCCTGCTCCTCAAAATAGCCTGCAACAGAATCAACAGCAGAGCCAAAAAGCCCTGAAACTGCTATTATGACGACATAGGAAGGAGGCAGCCCTGCTACTATTGCCGAAAAGCCTATCAGCGCCGAGCCCATGAAGCTGGACACGGTTCCGAAGAGCGTAACTCCTCCTGAAACACCTTTCTTAACATGCTTGAACGTGATTATAGACCTAGGAGTATCTCCAAGAACTCCTAATTCGCTTGCAAATTTGTCAGCTGTGGTGCCTGCAACGCTGGCAATATATGCTACTACCAAAGCCGTGGTGTTCAGATGATGGTTGCCAAAATGCCAGTATATCAGGACTATTGCAAGAGGCACTATACCATTTGCAATAACATTCCTCCAGCCTCTTTTAGCCTCATATACCTTTATCCTCTTTTTTACGTCAATGCCTATGTTGGTGACAATGGCTGAAAATACCAGGAAGAGTATTATCACAGCAAGGAAGAACGGCCCGTAGGCACCCCCAAAAAGGAGTATGAGCATGCCTATTGCTACTGCAAGAACCGCAGCTTTTCCATCCAGTGTAAGAAAGGTTGCCATATACTCTATTCCACTATTCAGAAAGATTTTTAAATGTTTAAAACGAGCTCTACAATACGAGTTCTTTATCAGAGGAGGAGAAACTGGTCGCCTTGCCAGCGCGTGAAAACGTTGCTGGCCTCTTCCTACTATACTTAACTATTCAATCCCTACTATTCAATCCCTTTTACACACTCCTTATTATATATTAATGTATCTTATTTAATATTGGAAACGCTTATAGCGACCTGCAATCGGTATAATCCGCTTCTTATCTAGAAAATCTGGGGAGTTTAAATGGCAAAGGAAAAGGGCATAAAGGATCTGAGCGACCTTCCTGGCATAGGGCCTACCATTTCCGAAAAGTTGAAGGAATTGGGATATGACAGCATAGAGAAGATAGCAACCGCAGCGCCTCATGAGCTATCCGATCTTGTTAACCTGAGCGTTGAAAACGCCAAAAAAGCCATAGAAGCAGCAAGGCAGGCAACCACCCTTGAGTACGATACAGGTTCTGTCATTTATGATAAAAGGAAGATACTTGGAAAGATAAGCACAGGCTCAAAGGACCTTAACGACCTGCTTGGCGGAGGAGTTGAAACCAGCGCAATAACCGAAGCCTATGGGAAGTTTGCAGCAGGAAAGACCCAGATAGGTTTCCAGTTAGCTGTCAACGCACAGCTTCCCCCATCAGAAGGCGGCCTTGGCGGCACAGTACTTTTCATAGACACAGAGGGCACCTTCAGGCCTGAAAGGATAGAAGCTATAGCAAAAAATGCTGGACTTGATCCTGCAAAGGTGCTTGAGAACATCTTCGTAGTCAGGGCGCATACTTCTGATCAGCAGGTTCTCGCTGCCGAAAGAGCGGACAAGCTGATCAGGGATAAGAACATAAAGCTCATAATTGTCGATTCATTAATGGCTCTCTTCAGGGCAGAGTACATGGGCCGAGGATCTTTGGGCGAGAGACAGCAGAAGCTCAACCAGCACATCCATAAGCTCCAGCAGCTCGCAGACACCCATGACCTTGCCGTGTACATAACAAACCAGGTGATGGACAACCCTGCAATACTCTTCGGCGACCCTACAACCCCTGTTGGTGGGAACATAGTAGCGCATGCTGCAACAACAAGGCTGTATATGAGGAAGTCCAAGGAGGAAAAAAGGATAGTCAAGCTTGTTGATTCTCCAAACATGCCTGAGGGAGAGGCTGTGATAAAGATAACTCCGAACGGCATATCCGGCTGATTCTGCACATAGTCTGATCGCATGCTCTACCTAATAGGACTCGGCCTAGACACCAAGGATCTCTCATTAAAGGCAGCGGAGTGCCTTAAAACAGCAGATTCTATTCTTTACGAAGAATATACTGCAAGCATAACATCTGCATATATTAGCGAAATAGCAGAGCTTGCTGGCAAGGCTCCGACAAAGATACAAAGATCAGACCTTGAGGATAATGTGAAGAAGACAGTATCAGCAGCCAAAGAACGCAATGTTGTCATACTCTTCCCAGGAGATCCTCTTGTAGCAACAACACATCATATAATCATAGAAGAGGCCGCGTCCCAAGGGATAAGAACCGAGGTGATACACGCACCATCGATATTCACCGCAGCAATAGGAGAGAGCGGTCTTGACATATATAAGTTCGGCCCTACTGCGACAATTCCAAAAATATCAGAAAGGTACAAACCAACCTCTTTCGTTGAGGTAATCAAGAAGAACCTCAGCAACAAGCAACACACTCTCATCCTCTTTGACGTGACTCCTGAACAGGGCAATTCCATAAATGTCGAAGATGCCATACTTACTCTGCTACAAGCTTCAAAAGGAACCTTGGATGAGGATACAAAAGCTGTTTTCATGGCAGATCTGGGAAGAGCCGAGCAGCAAATAGCATACGCTTCAATGAAAGAGATTGTGGCGATGGCAAGAAGTGGTAAAATCCGTTCCTCATGCATCATCCTTCCTACAGAGATGAGCTTTGCCGAGAAGCGTGCCGTTGAGACTCATCTTACTTCCAGTACTTGAATGTGGCAGCAAGGCTTCCAAATCCAAAAAGCTCAACAAACCACACTGTCACTATCCTGAAGACTATAGTGATGCCTGCAGCTAGGCCGAAGTCTATCGGAAGCAAAGCAGTAAGATAAGTAAGAAGCGCAGCGTCTGTAACTCCTAACGTTCCCGGAACTCCGGAAACCATGCCAAGAATGGTTGAGAAGCAGTACACGAACATTATTGCAGGAAGGTAGTATATCCCTATCTGCACTCCAAACCCCAGTATGACGAAATAAAGGGCAAGTCCTAGGAGTATCACGGAAGGGATGGTCACCACAAGTGAATACAAATAAGCTTTTCTATCAAGCATCCGTTTTCTCCTGAAATACATCAATCCTACTGCAAAGAAGCTCTCAAGGAGTCTAACTCCGTATAATTTGGACTTAAGATACTTGAAAGGCCTCTCCATGTACAAAAATATGAACGGTATCAACATTAAGGCTATCAGAAGCATGGACAGGCCCACATACTTGTTAACGAAGAACACTACCACTACTGCAACAATTGCGAATCCTACAAAATCTGTGAAGTTATCAGCAACAATTGCAGGGAAGGTCCTTCCGAACTTTGCTCCTGTGATCCTGTTTATGGTGAATGCTACTACCGCCCTTCCCCATCTTCCAGGAGTTATGTCCATAGAGTACATGGACATGTATATTATGAAACTTGTCTTCAGGTTCAGTCTGACCTTCAGCTTATTCAGATACATGTGCCATTTGGGAAAGCGTATGGCATAGCTTGCAAAAACCAATGCCAGGGCTATGGCCAGATCCTCAACATTCATTTTAAGCAGGCTCCCGATAAACGCATTCAGCCCTTCGTTCACCACAGCAAGCGCTGCTATGGCTATGAAGATGATGAAGCTTGAGAGTATCAGCAGAAAGACCGTATACCTTATCTTACGTATCCTGTCCTTGAACTGCTCCTCCTTTTGCATCTTTTGTATTGTTTTAAGGTCAAGCGCACCAGTCGCCATCAATCTCGCCAGACAATGTATTAATACAGGCAAATGCACATAAACCTTGCTAAATATATGCTACTGTGGATAAATGCTTACAATAGAAAATCCATCGGCAGACAGATTCATTGCAACCGACCAGTCAACAAAGGACATACTGAAGAAAGGCTACTTTGGAAGGTCGGAAAGAAACACGCTAATCCTATCAAAAGAGGAAGCCATATACCTCATGGAGCTAAGGAACGCGGAATGCCGGAAGGCAGGAAAGAGCATCGCCTTCAACGAAGCTGCATCAAGATTCTGGAAGAACAGAAAGTTCATGGCGCGATATCTTACGTATAAGGACTGGAGAGACCGCGGGCTTATAATAAAGGATCCTGATTTCAAGTACCTGAAACGCGCAAAGGCAAGGATGAAGGAATATCCCAGAGCAGCTTTTAAGCTGAATGTAAAAGGGCTAAAAGGCACCTTCTTCAAAACAGATCTCATAACAATAATAGAGGATCCTCAAAAAGGCAAGAAGCTCTATGACAATTTTTGGATAGGCCAGTACGGTTCATACAAAGCCTCGGAAAGGGGTAAGCTGAACAAAGTGGATATCTACGAGGCGCTCTTCCTCACAGAGAAGAATGCGCTCAGGATAGACAACGCCACCAAAGCAACCCTTGTAAAGAACGGCAACATAAGCAGGAAGGACTTCCTCAAACTCTACTCCGTATACAAGGACTGGAGGGAGAAGGGCTATGTAATAAAGACAGGATTCAAATTCGGGACACACTTCCGTGTCTACTTCCCTGGCGCCAAGCCTATGGGGACGAGCAGCGGCTGGACGCACTCGAAGCACGTCATACATGTCTTTCCGAAAGATGCCAAGATGCTGATTTCGGAATGGGCAAGGGCAATAAGAGTGGCACACTCGGTAAGGAAGACCTTCATACTCGCAATTCCAGGAAGCACAAGGACAAACCGCATGGACATAGATTATATTCTTTATCACAGAAGAAATGGAGAGGCTGAGAATCCATCAAACGGAGCACCAAGATATGCAATGCTCTCATTAGGCGAAGACGAGCACATAGGAGGCAGCGAAATATCCGGAGCCATAAAAAGCGCAGGCAGGAAAGGGCTGGAACTTGTACTTGCAATAGCCGACAGGGAGACGGCAGTCACCTATTATAAGGTCAGGCAGATAAGCCTCAAAGGCAGCAAAAACGATTATTACGAGATAGACTGGATGCAGCCCTGATACGCTTCCAGTAACTCAGAAATCCAATAAGATTTATAAACTCTTTACCTTTCTATATATTAAGGCGATTGGATGAGAATATCAGAAATATACAGAATGGACATATACAGCGATTCAGGCCAGTATCTCGGAGAGGTTCAGGATGTTATATTGGACCTGGAAAAGGGAGAAGTAAGCAGACTTCTTATGTCTCCATGGAAGAACTTGAAGAGTGACGTCAAGTCAGCGCTCAAGAAGAAGAGCATACTCTACAAGAACGTGAAGAATGTAGGAGACGTAGTCCTTGTAGGTTCAGCTGCCCAGGCGGCAAACGATGCTACAAGGGAAGAGCAGGAAGATCTTTACAGATAACAAGTAAGCTCTTTTCTTTCTTTTTTTACTTTCTTTTTTATATCTTCTTTTATTTTTCTTCCTATTCCTTAATCACTTTAGGCAGCTTTATTCCTCTCTGCTCCAGATAACTTCCTTTGTAAGCGTTTGTAACTTCGTTTAATGTTGTGGCAAATATAACGTGTGCAAATCTCATGTCGGGCTTCAGCATTATCGCATGAGGCGCATTGTTTATGACTTCAAGCGTTACCGTTCCCTTGAATCCTGCATCTATTATTGTCGGAGGCATGGAGAGCCCGTGCCTTGCCCATGTGCTTCTTATCTCTACAAATCCCATCAGGTTATTCGGCATTGAAAGATACTCCTTTGTTGACATCAGCACCATCGAGTGCGCAGGAATTATCAACTTATCTCCCCTGCTCAGCACATACTCGTCCTTGACATGCTTCTCGTCAGTAGGATCAAATACACTCTCGCTGTTAAGCTTCGGATTCCTTACTGCCATCTCATCAGACAGTCGCAAATCAACACCATTCTCCCTTATCGTATCCTTTTCAAAAGGATCTATCACAAGCCTTTTAGCCCTTATTATATTGTCCAAATCGTAGTCTGATAGTATCATTGAATCATCATTATCTCTTAAATTTCCTATGTACCGGATCAACCTCCTTTACAATTGCATTATGCACTACCTCCTTGCTCTGCATAGCGTCCACCTTCAACCATCTGGTTCCATCAGGGAACTTCTCAAGTCTCTCTTGAAGATAAAATCCGCTCACGCTTTCCAGCAGCTTCAGATCTCTTTCATGCCTGTCTGGATTGGCTCCCATGCCCTTCTTTCTGCTCAATGAATCTTCAGGGCTTATGTCCAGATAAATAACCTTGTCGGCCTGCGGCAGGTTCAATCTGTAGGCGATGAGCTTTGCTGTTCCGTAATCAAACCCCTGGGAACACTGGTAAGCGATTGTGGAGAAATAATACCTGTCAAGTATGGCCACTCCCTTACTATCAGCATCTTTTATCTTGTCCGCGCCATTTGCTATATCCGCAAGGTATAACAGGAAAAGTGATTTCACCTCCGGCTTATTAGAACCATGCAGATACCTATCAATCGCCTTTCCATATTCCGAGTTGTAGTCAGGGAATGATATTATCTCCGCAGGCTTTCCGGTCTTCTTAAAATGATCTCTGAGCATCTCTGCCTGTGTCTGTTTACCTGCTCCGTCTATGCCCTCGATGCAGACTATCAAAGAATCACATTTATTAATTGCTAACAAGGATTAAAATAACTTTTCAGAAACATATTAAAAGCGCTCCTATCGTCTAGTCCGGCCAAGGACGCGGGGCTTTCAACCCTGCAACTCGGGTTCAAATCCCGATGGGAGCAATGTTTAAATATATGTTTAAACATAACCTTATTATGGCTAAAACGATTACCATAAGGGAAAACGTATATAATGATCTTGTGAAGGCAAAGAAAAACGAAGAGAGCTTCAGCGAATTGTTTGAGCGTCTGTTGAATGCAGCGACGCCTCTGGACATATTAATGAAGATTAAGGGAAGCGCTGAATTCAAAAACAAGCGCAAGATGCTTTCCGAGCTTTATGCCAAGAGATCTGAGATGAGACTTTGATAATCCTTGACAGTGATATACTCATAGAAATCTATGATAAGGAATCCAAAATTGGAGAAGCTGCTTATAAGAAGATTACAGAAAGCGGCGACACCTTTTGCATAACTGCAATAAACCTGCACGAGGTAATGTACGGACTCCTAAAATACGCTAAACCATCTGAATACTTGATACAGCTCCCAGTGCTTGCTTATACGATGGAAGATGCGATATTAGCAGCAAAATTGGAGTTTGATACGGAAAAAAGAGGAAAGAGACTGTCAAGAACAGACGCTATGATAGCGGCTATTTCAATAAACAACAATGCCAAACTATATACTAACGACAAAAAGCATTTTGCAGGCATAAGCAAACTGGTACTATTTTAGATGTAACAGATACCTATTTATCAATCAAGGACGCGGGGCTTTCAACCCTGCAACCCGGGTTCAAATCCCGATGGGAGCAAATCAGATTTTCTACGACAGCGATACAGAACAGCCAAGAGATTTACATATCACTCAAATGCCATCCGATTTACTGATAAGCTATATGCTGCTTATGTAGAGTCGTCCATAGTTCTGTATGTTGAAGTCTATCGTTCCGCCGGTGTTTGGTTTTACTGACACATTGACGCTCAGCGGCACGTCATACTGAGCCGACAAACATGTATTGAAATTGAAGGTTGAAGGTATGTACTCTGTCCTGTTTACGAGTGTACCATTCACATCCACAGACCCAGAGCCTTTTACATCATAGCATGGCTGCCCATTAAAGCTCTGCAATCCATAACTTGTAGTCTGCACGTTGTCTACGCTTGAAACATTGAAAAGCGTGCCGAGTATCTGAGAATATACTCCGTATGGATAATTCGAATTCCCGCACACCTGAATGCTGTTCGGATTGGTATAATTGTATAATGCGCAACTTATTTCTGATGCAGAATTATTATCCCAAATGATACTTGCGGAAACGTTTCCAACAGTTGCAAGGTTCTGTATCCGAAGATCCGAATTAACATGCCCGTCGTATTTGTAGTAGTAGAAAGTCAGCTCAGGATCCGAGCTATTTATGATTATTGAACCGGTGTATGATAGGTTAACATTTGACGCAGAGTTTATCTTCTGTGTCATTATTGACACCATCGTACTCGAATTCAGTTGCTTTGCAGTCAAAACGGCCTCTGGCAATGAACCATAAGTCACGAAGAGATGTGCTCCAGCCAATACAATGACCAAGATCGCCGCCAGCGCTATCATTCCCTTTCCGTGTCGTTTCTCCTTCTTCTGCTCAACAGAGCGCTTTGCAGCGGTCTTAACCTTCATAAAACTACCAATAACATATATGGCATAAACCATATAAATGGAAACATTGAACGCGTTGGATGTCAGCAGGCATTGCTATTTCAGTGTAAAGGATTTGCCTAGTCTGGAATGCACTCCCCATGGGAAGAACACTATTCCTGCAACAAGTGCTACAATAACAGTAGCCATGTAGAAGTTTATTGCACTTAATGCTCCCACGCTACCGACATATGTCATAAGGAGTATAAACGCTATGAAGAAAATGTACCACAGCGAATTTACAAAGTGCTGCTTTACCTTGAATGCTATTGAAAAGACTATGACGGCTATTGTCAATATCAATACAGCATACGGGACAGATGGCCATCCACTCCAGAATGCTATCAACGCTGCCGATATGAAAGCTACAGGCGCAATGACGTTTGCATAACTATACTTATGTGCTACTGTGCCCTGTTTTCTAGACGCTATGAGCGCAACTGGGTTCACCGCAAATCCTAAATATCCGCCAACCACTGCATCAGTTATAAGTCCATATATGGAAGGCAAAGGCGCGGCAATGAATGCAACTATGGCTCCGACAATGGCGAATATTATTACGGACCAGT
Organism: Microcaldota archaeon; assembly: GCA_027315135.1. Classification (GTDB taxonomy): domain Archaea; phylum Micrarchaeota; class Micrarchaeia; order Micrarchaeales; family CABMGC01; genus JAKAUU01. Next base: position 89 of record DAHUYR010000041.1, on the reverse strand, counting down.
AAGGTATGGCATGCTTTGACATGTCTGTTACAATGCCATTTATTATTTTGGATCGTCCCATGGCAAAAAGTATCCTGCTCCCTCCTCCC
>DAHUYR010000046.1 GCA_027315135.1 Microcaldota archaeon | reverse complement strand
GACTTTGAGAAGATACTTCTCCCTGCACTGATAAGAAGTAATTACAGCTTGGTAATAACTGCTGATCATGGCACCATAGAAGCAACCAACAAGATATCCGTCAATCACGATGACAAGATGATGGATTACCTGATAATGCCTCCTTACGGGGATCCGAGAATAAGGTACTTCCACGTATCAAATGGCAAGGAGGATAAATTCGAGAGATATTTCAATAACAAATACGGAAAATACTCTATGCTGCTAAGGTCAGATGATGCAATAAAGATAGGACTATTCGGAAAGAACAGCGTAGCAGAGAATCTGCGCGCAAGGTTCGGAACGCATCTCGCTATCATGAAGGGTCACGGCACATTCGAGTATAACTATCCTGTCACGCCTCCAAAGCACAATTGGGATCTTGTAGGTCATCATTCCGGAATGTCAGAAGATGAGATGAGGGTGCCTCTGCTAGTATATTAAGATTGTGCGTTGCCTTCGTAATAGTCTAATAAACTTACGTCAGTCTGCAACATGTGCCTATTTAGCGTTTTGAAGTGAAACAGTGCAGTTCAGCTGCAATTATGTGGTCCGTTACGCCGAAAATCTGACAGGCATACTGAAATCAAATGTTTTCTAAATGCTGTACAAATATTAAAGTGTTACTTGCCATTCCATTCTTCCATGAACCTGTCCAGATATTCATGCATAAATCTATCTCTCTGTTTTGCCATACGCTTCCCCTCTTTTGTATGCATCCTCTTCTTAAGCAGAAACAGTTTTTCGTAGAAATGATTTAGAGAGGTTCCATTAGACAATTTGTATTTTGCAAAACTCTTGTGCATGATCGGCTTAATATCAGGATCGTATATCTGCCTTCCTTTATAGCCTCCATAAGCAAAGCACCTTGCGATTCCTATTGCGCCAATGGCATCAAGCCTGTCTGAATCCTGGACTATCCTACCCTCCAATGTCTTCATCCTATCCTTGACTCCTGCACCTTTGAACGAAACATTTCTGACTATATGACAAACTCTGTCAACGGTTTCAGGATCTGTATTTATTTTCTCAAGCCACCCTCTTGCTGCTCTCTCTCCAGCACCTAAATCCCCGTTACTGAATTTCCAATCCTTTATGTCATGAAGAAGCGCACCCAGTTCAACAACAGTCTTATCTGCCTTTTTCTCATTCTTTGCTATTCTCTGTGCAATCTTCCATACTCTGTACACGTGCCACCAGTCATGTCCCGTTCCTTCCCCAAACATTATTTTCTTTACATGATCAGCGGTACGCTTGATTACGATATTATCTCCCATGCAAATATCTCATTTCTAATATATTTATATTTTATTACAATAAGCACCACCTGCCAACATGAAACGGGCCTGATAAAATCTCCCCGATCTATATGAGATGCAAGAATCCCAGTATGACTATCGCAAGCATTATTATTATGTAAATCCTAAGGAGTATAAAGGCAAACTGTGCCCATCCCTTCATCTTCGCGCGCCTTACCTTCATGCTCGAATAATCCTTTATCTTCTCTTTTTTCAGGAACCTTTTCCAATCCTCGTCGTTTTTTATAAATCTATATTCATCTTTATCGAGCATCTATCCACCTATATTAGCTTCGGCATTACTACAGATATGCCATAGAGTGTGCTCATAACTATGAGCATCAACATTATTCCCACTGTGACAGCATTCTCCCATTTCTTATTTACATATTTCCCCATAATTGCCTTGTCATTGACAAGCAGAAGCAGAAACAGTAGTGCTGCAGGCATGAATATGGATGCGATGACCTGCACGGTAAGGTTCAGGAAACCTAGCGGTGCATTAGGCACAAGGACTATGAGCGCTGCGATGAGCATACTCACAAGCCCAGGTATGTAAAACTTCCTGCCCTCTGCAAAAGGGAGGTTTATGCTCTTGGGCCAACCGAACGCCTCACCAACTGCCCAAGAGGTACTAGCCGTCAGTGCTATGGCTGCAATAGTTCCAGCATCGATCATTCCCAGCGCAAACAGTTTTACGGGAAGCATTCCTACCTTGCTTGCTATGGTCTGCAGAATGAATGCTATGTCATAACTTGCCGGGGTTCCTACGCGCTGTGCGCCGAACACCAGCGTTCCTGTCAGTATTATTATTGATATTGCCACAGCGCCCATTATGCACGCGCCCATGAAGGTATCACGTTTTCCAGATCTGATATCGCTTGGTATTATCCCTTTATCCACTTCAGAGCTCTGTTGGAAGAAAAGCATCCACGGCGCAATCGTAGTTCCTACGTTTGCTATGAGCACATATATGAAGATGGCACTAAGCCCCCCAGGCACGTTCCAGCTCAGGAAAGTGTTTGCCACCATGGACCAGTCCGGACGCGCAAACAGCACTATCGGTATGAATATCATGTTGAAGAATGCGATGATCAGGCTGACGCGTTCCCATCTGTGGTACCTGAGCGTGAGCATTATAATACCGACGAAAGTAATGCCGATAATCACGGCATAAAGAGACGGAATGCCGAATATGCTCATGCCGAACGTTATCCCTATAAATTCGGTTATCATGGTAAGTGTGTTCGCTATCACAAGGTCTATCAATGAGAAAGCTCCCCAGAAACTTCCATACCTTTTCCATATCATCTCGGCATGGCCCCTCCTTGTAACGGCAGCAAGTCTTACCGTCATCTCCTGCACAAAATATGCGACTGGCACCATCAGGAACATGAGCGGTATGAAGAATCCTATGCCGAAGATAGACCCGGTCTGCGCATAGGTTATGATGCCTCCGGCATCGTTATCAGCTATCATGACCAGTATGCCGGGTCCTATAAGCGCAACTATAAGCAACAGTCTGAACAGGAGGCTCTTCCTTCCTCTTCTCTTCAGACGCTCTATCTTGAGCCTGTCTACAGCTCTCAGTCTAAGCTCAACAGGCAATTCATCAAGTTTCTCGTTTATATCGAAACTGTCACCTTTCATCGATGAATAATAAGTAAGAAGTTTAATAAAACGTAGAGAGGGCTTATCCATGACAGCGTACTTTCTCAGCATCTCTCTCATTATCATCTATTTCATTTTCTTCTTTGCAGTAGCCTCGATTACACTCTTTAATTACTTCGGTACAATCTACTTTCCGTATGATTAGGATAAGATGGTGGGGGTAAGGAGAATTGAACTCCTGCTTACGCAGTGTAAATGCGTCGTACTACCACTAGACAATACCCCCCTATTTGTTCTTTTTGCAGAAACTATCTATTCTTTCCATAGCCTCTCTTATTATCTCTTTCTCTGGGAGCGTCACTATGCGTATGTGATTCTTGCTTCCAAATCCTGAGCCTCTTGTTACCTGCACGTTCGCTTCAAGAAGAAGCCTTTTTGCGAATTCAGTATCATCCTTAATCTTTATATCCTTTATATTAAGCCTTGGCAGCACATAAAAAGCGCCGTTTGGCATTACTGCATCCATATACTTGCTTTCATTTATCAGCTTGTATGCAAAGTTTGTCCTGTCTGCTATCTCCTTTACCATATACTTTATGGCCTTCCTGTGCTCTTTCACGTTCCTCATTCCCTCAGCCACTGCATACTGTGCAGGAGTATTTACAGACAAGCGCATTTGCGCATACCTGACCACCCTCTCCTTGAATTCCTTTGATATCTTATCATTTCCTGGCACTATCATATAGCCTATCCTGAATCCTGGGGAGTCAAAGTTTTTCGAAGCGCCATTAAGTATCACGTGCCGTGTTCCCTTTGCTATCTGTGCAAGGCTTGTGAAATGCGCACCATTGAAAAGTATTTCATCATATATTTCGTCACTTACTAAGAGTATATCATTATCATTTGCAATATCGACTACTTCTTCCATTATCTTCCTGCCAAGCACAGTGCCTGTAGGATTATTCGGATTCGTAATAAGCATGTATTTGACACGTGTTGCCTTTTTAACCGCCTTTCTAAGATGATCAAGATCTATGGCCCAGCCATTTTCCTCATCATAACTGCCATAAAGTGCCTTGCCATGGTTTATCTCCAGCAGGCTTTTGTAGAGCGTATAGAAAGGCCTGAACATAATTGCCCTGTCGCCTCTGTTCATCAAGACGTTGTTCAGGAATATCAGCGCCTCACTTACCCCGTTTGTTGCTATAATGTCTTCTTCAACGTTTAGATCAAGAGCATACATCCTTTTGTATCTCTGTGCAATAGCTTCTCTTAATTCCTGTGCACCGTAGAAGTACTCATACTGAGACCTCCCTTCTCTCAGCGCTTTTACGTATGCATCTATGATATACTTCGGGGTTTTGAAATAGACTGCCGGGTCTCCTCTGCTCAGCTTTATTACCTTCCTGCCTCTCTTAATCAGCTCCTTTGCAATCTCGTCCTGCTCTTCTACAGGATTTCCAGCATAATTGCTCGCATCTGAGAAAACTCCCATACTAAGATGTAATTATGAAGGTATTAAAAAGTATTTTTCATCTGCCGAATCTTTACGTAAGCATTTAAATCACGTATTCAGAAAGTAAAGCAAGATACATATAGCAAAGGATCATGTCTATTTAGCGGTCATTCCTTTTCTTCAAGATGCGCCTGCTCAATCAGATACCTTCCTATGCTTCCGTTCCATTCTGTCTTTGTATCGTCTATGACTATCCTTTTCCTGAAGAGCGGTGCGTCAAGCACGAAGCTCTCAGCCTCTCCTCCTTCAAACAGCATATTCACCTTATACTTCCTGTTCAGTTCCTGAAGCCTTCTGATAATGCTATCATCTATTTTCGCTCCAAGGAAGCTCTTGTCGAAACCCTCTGCAGAAACCGAGGTTATTATCGCGTTGAAATCGGAAGCGAGTTCATTCAGCTCTTCCAGAGGCTCTATGTGCCATAACGGAGCTACAGACTCTATCCCCTGCTCCTTGCAGATGTTGTTTATCCTGTCTGCCTGATACGAGCTGTACGTCGCACCGGTAACAAGCAATTTAACATCATTCTCCCTAAGAACACGCTCAAGATCTGCAAGCTCCAGCTCCTTCTCCCCTTTTGTATCGGCGAATACCTGTCTTATCCCAAGGGCTTCTGCCTGCAGGGCGGTATGAGCAGTATTCGGATAATGAAACATGTAGCTGTACTGGTTCTCAGGCCTCATTGTTATAAGCAGGTCAATCTTCCTTCCGGATCTGACTGCTTTGTGGAGTGCAAGTGTAGAATCCTTACCTCCGCTGTAAAGGCAGGCGTTGCTCATTCGGCATTACCGCTGTTCTTTGCAATTTTTTTCTTAACATGCTTTAACGCCGAGAAGGTGTCCCTGTCTATCTCCTCAAGTCGCATTCTGATATACTTGGTCTGGGCAACCATCCCAGGTATTACCTTATAGTCAAGCGCATTTACTCTCCTCTTTGTCCTGTCTATCTCAACCGCTATTCTCCTTAGGCTCTGCTCCCTTTGCGCAACTTCTACTATTGAGCTTACCGCTTTCTTGAACGAGTCATTTATATCATCTACGGCAAGACTGGTCCCCAGAAGCATCGGATTGGCCTGTTCCGTCTGCACCAGCCTGTTTATTCCAGGTATCCGCACTCCCATAATATTCTTTATCCTTATGCTTATGCCGCTCTCCTGGTCAACATGCATCGCAACCTCCTCCAGCTCAAAGTTTCCCACGTATGAAGACGCTATCGCAACTGTCCTGTACGAATTCTTTATTATCTCATTGAGTGCGCTTCTGGACTCCTTCGATTCTTTAAGGAGCTTCAGGAATTCTATTACAAGGACCTCTCTCTTCCTTTTGAGAATAGAATGGCCCTTTCTGGCAATAACCGTCCTCTTCTTGAGGTTTATCAGATTCATTCGTGTCGGGTTTATCATTGCCACTTCATTCGCCCTTCTGTTCTTTATGCTTCTTGTAGTACTTTGCTATATAATCGGATTTTATCCTTGTCAACTCCCTTTCAGGCAGCTCTGAGAGAATGTCCCATCCTATCGCTAGTGTATCCTCTATGGTTCTCTTCTCATACGTTCCCTGTTTGATGAACTTGTTCTCGAATTCTTCGCCGAACTTCAGATACATCTTATCGCTGTCAGAAAGCGCTTCTGCGCCTACTATCGCGCTAAGGCTCTTCGCATCCTGCGCCTTTGCATAAGCTCCGTACAACTGGTCGGAAACGTTCTTGTGATCCTCTCTCGTCTTTCCATGGCCAATCCCGTTGCCCATAAGCCTGGACAATGAACCGAGAGGCTGAACAGGAGGATAAATGCCCTTATTCGTAAGCTCCCTGCTAAGGAAGATCTGCCCTTCTGTGATATATCCTGTAAGATCAGGTATAGGGTGCGTAACGTCATCGCTAGGCATCGTCACTACATTGAGCTGCGTTATGCTTCCCTTCCTTCCTTTCACAGCTCCTGCACGCTCGTACAGGCTTGCAAGGTCGGTGTACATGTACCCAGGGTAACCTCTCCTTCCTGGAACCTCTTCCCTTGCGCTTGAAAGCTCTCTCAGAGCTTCAGCATAATTTGTCATGTCATTCAGTATGACAAGAACATGCATTCCCCTATCATATGCAAGATACTCGGCTGTTGCAAGGGCAAGCCTTGGTGTCAATATCCTTTCTATGCTGGGATCGTCTGCGAGGTTTATGAAGGCTACCGTCCTTTTGAAGGAGCCTGTCTTCCTGAATTCATTTATGAAGTACTGGGCGTCGTCATAAGTTATTCCTATTCCTGCGAACACTGCAGCGAATCCCTCGCTCTGGTTCTTCACAGTTGCCTGCCTCATTATCTGCGCTGTCAGCTGGTTGTGCGGAAGTCCTGAGGAAGAAAAGATAGGAAGCTTCTGCCCTCTGACAAGAGTGTCAAGTCCGTCTATTGAAGAGATGCCTGTCTCAATGAAGTCGCTAGGCATGGCCCTTGCAGCAGGATTTATCGGATAACCGTTTATGTCTCTTCTTTGGTCATAAGCTATTGCAGGACCGCTGTCCTTAGGTCTTCCCTGCCCGTCGAATATTCTTCCGAGCATACTCTCTCCTACGCCTATCATGAAGGTCTCCCCGAGGAATGAAACCGAAGTGTTGTCTATGTTTATCCCGCTTGTAGGTCCAAAGACCTGCACCACTGCATTCTTATCCGTTGTCTCAAGAACCTGCCCAAGCCTCTGCTCCCCGTTATGCAACTTTATTCTAACTATCTCGTTGTACTTTGCATTTCCCTGCTTTCCCACTACTACCAACGGTCCTGAAACGCTTTCTATCGTCTTAAAATCTATCTCGAATTTCATGTAATCACTTGTTTTCCGCTTCCATGTATGCTTTGGCAGTCTCGCTGAATTCCTTATCCATCTCTTCAGCAAGCTTCTTCTCTGCCTTCTCAACCTCCTGTTCCTTTACCTCTTTCATTCTTGCAATCTGATCCATTATCTTCATCTTTGCTATGTTGTCAAGAGGCACGCCTTCCTTCAGCGAGGCCTCTGCCTTTCTGGAGAAGAGCAGCATCGACCTGAGCATGAACTCCTGCTTCTTCAGGCTCGTATACGCATCCACTTCGTCAAAAGCGCTCTGTCTTAGAAAACTCTCTCTTATCATCTTTCCCACTTCGAGCACAAGCCTTTCGTGGTCTGGAAGCGCTTCTGCTCCTACTAGCTGAACAATATCCTTCAATTCCGCTTCTCTCTGAAGTATCTGCATGCATTCCTTCCTCATTTGCAGGAACTCCTTGCCAAGGTTCTTCTCATACCAGCTCTCAAGCGAATCGATGTACAAAGAATAACTGGAAAGCCAGTTTATGGATGGGAAGTGCCTTGAGTTGGCAAGCGATGCGTCAAGGGACCAGAAGGTCTTAACCACTCTGAGCGTTCCCTGTGACACAGGCTCTGACAGGTCTCCTCCCGGAGGGGACACTGCTCCTACTAATGTTATAGAGCCTATCTTCCCTGAGAGGGTCTCGACCTTTCCTCCTCTTTCATAGTACTCTGCAAGCCTCTTAGGCAGATATGCGGGATAGCCTTCCTCTCCAGGCATCTCCTCAAGCCTTGCGGATATCTCACGCATGGCTTCCGCCCATCTCGATGTCGAATCTGCCATAATTGCAACGCTGTATCCCATGTCTCTGAAGTACTCTGCGATCGTTATGCCGGTGTATATGCTTGCCTCTCTGGCAGCTACGGGCATGTTTGACGTGTTTGCTATGAGTACAGTCCTTTCCATAAGTGGCCTTCCGCTTCTTGGATCCTTAAGCTCTGGGAACTCCGTAAGAATCTCAGTCATCTCGTTTCCGCGTTCCCCGCATCCTACGTAAACCACTATATCGCTATCAGCGTACTTTGCAAGCTGGTGCTGTATTACTGTCTTTCCGGCTCCGAACGGCCCTGGAACTGCTGCAGTTCCGCCTTTTGCAACAGGGAAGAGCGTGTCTATCACACGCTGTCCGGTTATCAAAGGCTCATCAGACCTGAACCTGTTCTTGTATTTAGAAGGCTTTCTAACTGACCTTCTCTGAAGCATCGTCACTTCAAATGTCTTTCCCTTGCTCTCAACAACAGCTACCGTATCCTCAACTGCAAAGCTGCCCTGCTTTATGCTCTTTATCTTTCCACTTATTCCATAAGGCACCATTATGTAGTGCTTTATCAGATCTGTTTCCTGTACGTAACCTATTATCTGCCCTTCAGCCACGGAGCTTCCTGCCTTCAGTCCCTTCTCCGCAACGAATTTCCATTTCTTCTTCTTGTCTACAGGATCTGCGACTATCCCTTTCTCTATGAAAACGCCGCTCTTCGATCTCAGCACCTCCAAAGGGCGCTGTATGCCATCGTATATATTGCTCAGTATGCCCGGGCCCAATTCAACTGAAAGAGGCAGATTTGTCGATTCCACCTTCTCCCCAGGTCCTATCCCTGTAGTATCCTCGTATACTTGTATTATCGCACGGTCCTTCTTCAGCTGTATAATCTCTCCTATCAGCTCATCTTTTCCTACTTTGACTACGTCATACATGCTGCTTCCAAGCATATCCTTTGCGACTACTAGCGGTCCTGAAACCTTTTCAATAACTCCCATTTAAATCACATTAAGCGTTTTTTGTAATATCTATGCCAATTGCGCGCATTATGAGGCTCCTCAGAGTATCCTCTTCGCCAACTGGCTCATTCTCCTCAGGTATCTCCACAAATAAGGGCAGTATGCTGCTGGACATCGCTTCCTGCAGCTTCCTATCCTTTACCAGCTTCTTGACTCCAGAGGTAATTATCACTATCCCTACCTCCTTGCTATCAACAACATTCTTCAGTGCCGACTCTGCAGTCTGCTGGTCATAGGCCTCGTAAGACTCAGATATCCCGCCGAGCTTGAAACCTAAGGACATGAGTCTATTCCCTATCATTACTATCTTGTAATTATCTAGTTTTTCTTCCAAACGATCAGCCTCTCTTTCTCCTCACTGCTCAAGGAGTACATGTTCCCGTGTATTATCACACGCAGCGTGTCTACTTCTATTTCCTTGAAATATAAATATGCAAGTATCGAACCAAAGGACAGTACACTGTGCCCGAGCAGGCGCACGCTGTCCTTAAGCATAGAGTTCTTCAGCGCTATCTCGAAAGTAAGCAATTCCTTGTTCTTGCTCTTCCTGTAAATATCAAGCGCAGTCTGCATATCCGCAACCTTTATACTCTCTACAAAAGACTCCATATCCTTAGCACTCTCATACATCTTCGACAGGTCGGTTTTTGAAAGGGTGCCATGCTCTGCTATCAGAGGTTCCATCTCACTGAATCTGCTCCCGTTTCTTTTTGCCTTTATCAGGAGCATGAGATTCCTGACGTCTATGCTTATCTTCAGCATTCGAGATGACTGCTGGTGGACAGAACGCAGCTTTGTTACCGCGCTTCCGAGCATCGCATAATATCCTATATCTATTGCGTTTATCGCATCTACAGTCCTTCGTCTCTTCTTGTACTCTTCAGATGCGGTCCTGAGAATTGCAGTATACGGGGAATTTATCATGAGCTTTGACAGCAGCGATTCTATGTTCTCCTCTCCCATAACCTCTTTTATTGCCTGTTTGTTGTACCTGCCCTCATCAATTATGTATCTGGATATGGATTCATAGGAAGCCTTTCTCCCCTTTGCCTCTATTGCAAGCTTTATGTTGAAAAGATCCCACTTGCCGACAATGCTCCTTACGAGCTTCCTGTCCGTAGTAGGCGAGATGTCAACAAGTCTTCCAAGCCTTCTTGCAAGATTCTTGCTCAGTGCAAAGTCTATCAACTCCTCCTGTATGTCAGTGCCTCCAAATTCTTCAAAATCCTGCTTGTAATCCATCTGGTACAAGATGTTTATGATGGAGCCTACGTTCTGTGCCTTCATTATCTCTTCCATATGCCTGTTGTCTATCAGGAAGGACTCCATAGCCTTTACTCTAGCATTAGAGTAACCATACAAAGTCCTTGCCTTTATGACATCACCTTTTTGATCTGGATTTCTTTGAAGGCTTTCGCCCAGGCTTTGCGGTCTTTCCTCTAGTATTCACCACGGCCTTTGCAGCTCCGCCGCCATGCTTCTTCCCGAACATAAATGCCGATATCTCCGCCCTTGCGAGCTCCGCGTTCTCTTCAGCAATCTTGGAAGGTGTAGCGTCAAGTCTTATCCTGCCATCCTTTGACTCTATGACAAAACCATCTCCATTACCTTGCCTCACTTCGTAGCCCTTCAGTGATGCTGCGGTCTTCTTGTCCACAGTTATCACTATGTCCTTAGTGGTCTTCTCCATCTCCTTTATCGCAGACTTCAACATCTTGTCAAGATTCTGCTTTGAGAGTATCTCGGAAAGCCTGGGCAGTACCTTATCCATTGCAGATGCTACTGCTTCCGCTTCTGCAGTGTTCATCAATGCAGTTGCTATGTTCTCAAGATCAGATCTCTTCTCCATTTCAACTCTATTCATTTCTGCCTTGGCTTCCTCATCAGCCTTCCTTCCAATCGCAGCAGCTTCGCTCTTCGCATCAGCTATTATCTGCGCTGCGTTCTTGGAAGCTTCGCTCTCAATGCCAGCTGCCTTCGTCTCAGCATCCTTTATGATGCTGCTTCTCATTTTGTCGAGTGCCATGGGAACACTATATTATTCCTGCGGTCAGCATTATGAGTATTGCAACTACGAAGCCGAATATCAGGAGAGTTTCAGGTATGACCAAGAAAAGAAGCACTGTACCCATGCTCTCTGGTTTCTCTGCTATCATTCCAAGGCCTGCGCTGCCTATTGCAGCCTGCGCTGATCCTGTTCCTATAGCACCTCCTGCTATGGCTATTCCTGCACCTATTGCTGCTATTGCCGTTTCCAAAGTTATGGCCATTCAAATCACATTATTATTCTATTCTTTAGTATAAACTCTCTTGTAGCTGAAAGGTTTGAACCTTATACCGCCTCCAGTGTAGAACTTGGAGAAGAACTCAACAAAATTGAGCCTTACTCCCTGAACCATGCCCTCGAATATTCCAAGGACCATATTGAAGAAATGTAATACGACAAATATTATAAGATATATAATGAACAATGGAATTCCCATTCCAAGGTTCGGCGTAAATGCCTGGTCTATCAGCATCGCTATTATCACGGACCCTAAACCAAATCCCATGATTCGCGCATAGCTCAGAGGATGGGTTATCAGATTTGTTATCTCAGGCGCCTCCTCACGGCTGAATCCGATTGTCGCCAATATCAGGAGTATGGCTGCTATGCCTGTATACTCGCCTATGGCTATGTTGAACTGCCCGAAGAACACTGCACTAACGGCAATCGCTCCAAGTATTATCGCTCCTGCAGAGGTCAGTTTTGCAAGCGCATGTTTGGTATGGTGGTGCTTGAACTTATTCGCTGCGCCTATAGTGAGTCCTGCAACCACCTGCGTTATTCCAAACAGTATCGTAATGACAAGTACTGTTGTTATGTCCTTGAGCCAGTTAAATGTAGGTATGAACCCCAGCCCGAGATACTGGTTAAGCTGAAAGCCGAAGTACTGATTGGACAGTACGCCAAACACTATCACTGCAATCGAGGTAAGCCTCCATATCCTTGCAACGTTGTTAAGCAGCCCATCATGGTCTGTCTTCATTATGATCAGGCTTACTACTATGAGTGAAAGGATTCCATAGCCAACGTCAGACACCATCATCCCATAGAATATTGGAAATGAGAGTATGAATATCCATGTCGGGTCTATCTCATCGCTTCTTGGCGTCGAATAGAAATTCATCAGATAGTCAAAAGGCTGCAGGAACTTAGGCCTGTTTATCTGCGTAGGCGCAAGCTCATCATCCTTAACCTGTTCTGCATAGTATCTGCCCTTTGTAACATCAGCAACCTTTTTCTCAAGTTCTCCATATCTCTTTTTAGAAACCCATCCCTCTACTAGGAAGGTCTTGTCTGTCCTCTTGAATATTCCAGATACATTTGCTTTCTGCAGCTCTACATCAAGCATCTCTCTCATCGATGCAAGATAAGAGTATTTTGTTTTGCTTATCTCATGAAGTTCGCTTTTTATCTCAGCTAGACGCTTGTCATTCTGGGCACGTTTCTTCTTCGAAGAAGCCAGCGCCTCTTCAGGCGTACCGTGCATGTATCTTGAACGCAGGTCTATCTCTGTCACTCCG
>DAHUYR010000044.1 GCA_027315135.1 Microcaldota archaeon | reverse complement strand
TGTTACCCGCTGCCCTAATGCGGATGAGAAGTCACTCACAAATGCATTCAGTATCATTAAGTTAAGCATTGGTATGAATACGAGTCCTACGCCGACTATTGAAGCCATAAGCACGAATAAACCAATGACATTCCATATCTGGACACCTACGCCTGCTGCGAATGAAAGAGTTGTGGTAGGAGAAAACAGAACTGGAAGGAGAGTTAGGATACTAGTAAGGGTGATTGCGGTGTTTCCGATAAGGCTTGCAAATGCAGTAGCATCCGCTGTCGCTATGTTACTGAATGTAGTGTTTATGAAGCCATAGGTAATGCTCGTCACTAACGGGTAGATAAAGCCTATGCCTATCCCTAGCGCTATCATAGCATTTCCAAAGGTTCTTGTTATTCCAAATGATCTGGCAATGAGCCCTATTCCTATCAGGAATGAAAACAGTATAGCTGCTGATGATAGTAGTATTACTTGGAGCATTGATAACATCATTTCCACAAATATCAAATCGAACAGCGGCGATACGTATAAGCTGTTTACTCCTGTAGCAAACGAAGCGTCTGTCTTAGCCCCTACGCCACCCAGAGTCGCAGCCAGGCCTATATTAGGACCTACCTGCTGCAGGAAGCTCGCCCAGTATGCAAATGTCAGTATGTGTACGAAGTTCTGGTTGAAGGTATACATGTTGCAGACTGAGAGTCCCCAAATGTTGTCAACAGGAACGGTTCCTGAAGCAGAGCAGCTTTGCGGAACCAATCCCAGAGAACCGAATGCTGGGACAGGATTAAAAGCGCATAGCATCGATGAAAAACCAAGGAATATGATTGCCAATATTACAGTTGCAACTTCTTCATATGCCTTTATCCTAGCCCAAGGAACAAGATTGGTCCTTCCTATCAAAGGCGCCAGCATGCTTATTAGTATCGCAATCAGTATCACCATGATTGCTGCAATCACCACTATAGGGAACCAGAATGTATACGGAGATGATAGTATGTTGGTCAGCGAGCAAGCTGCAGAAAAGAGGAATCCTGAAAAGTTAAACAGCATATCCATCCTATTTCACCTCATTTGCCCCTTATTATCTTATCGAAAAGTCCGGTTGCGTTTACCGCGCGTGATCCCAGTAGTCCTCCGAATATACTTACAAGGTCGTAAGATATTAGTAATGCTATTATCAACCCTGCAAGATCCAGCACCGCGTAAACCAATATCTGGGAGAAGTATAAAAGATTTGTATATGCGGAATACCCTATATCAAGATTAATAACGCCTAAATATTGGCTCAAGGAGCCGAAGGCAAGTCCTATTCCGGAAGGACAATTTGATGTTTTGGTATTACATATTGCCATAACGTTGCCGTTTATAGTATTTGTAGCGGGAGAGTATGGGACAGTAAACGGATACATTATAGCAGGGAAGACTATGTAAAATCCTATGAACAACGCTATGAATGCTCCTCCGGCTGCCCTTGTCCACGGGAACGCTCTCAGCGCCACTCCGAAGAAGAGGAACAGTGGGAATAAGTAGTATATTACAAACAGCATCACTATAAGCATGCCTCCAGTTGCAAGCATGAAGGTTGCAAGAGCTCCTTCGGTCCACAGAAGCTGATTTAAGGTGCTGAAACCTGCAAACGGGGCTACCGTTATCCCCATGCCTCCTGGAGCGAAGCTCAGTGTGAAGCTTGCTATCAGAGATACAATCAGTTTGTTTATATCAAACCATAGCGTAAGGAGGAATCCGGGTATTACCATATTGTCAAATATGTTACCGCATAATGAACTGTATAGAGTTGAGAAGGTCCCAGGAGCTGATGTAATATTACTTGCTGAGAACAGGCCGCCTATAATACTCTCTGCTCCGTTGAACGCAGCGATGCCTCCTGCTATAAATATTATTATCAGTATACTGACAAACCCTTCAAGGTACTCGCTCTTTGCAAGGCTCTTCAGCATCTCCCATCTGAAAGCCATCCCCAACCCATATATTAGTCCCATGACTACAAACATCATCATAACTACAAGAAGCGTGACGCTTATCAGACCGCCATATGATGAATAATTAGCTATCGCAGGGCTTACCAGCGGTTGTCCGTTGACACTTGGCGGTCCGCTGCTCGGGAATAATGTAGAACAGCTGAACACACTCTGTCCTGGAGGCAGGGGAATAGAAGCATTCAGAGTTGTAGCTAACACAACAGCAAGAAGAACAGATAATGCCGCAAGTCTTTTCATAAAAACACTATATGAATCTTGAAAGGCCAAGGATGCTGCCTTCGCCTCCGAGCAGTTTCGATATCTCTATTATTGAGGATATCAATATGAGTATATTGAATATTGGCAGTATGAATCCGGTTACTGCCTCTATCGCATATACATTTATCAGCGCAAGAATTGCAGCTATCGTATGCGTAGGATTCACATAGTAATAACTGAACGAAGGGAATGATCCGATGAAGTTGCCTGAAAGCAGACTTGTGAAAGACGCTATCGCGTTTACAACGCTTGTCGCAGTGCTTACCCCAGGCACTATGAATATGAACTCGAAGCTTAGCAGACTGCCGCCTGCTGGCCAGGTAAAGTACAGGTTAAGTATATCCTTGATATTTGGAAATACATAGAAGTTCAGGTTCTTCTTTATAAAGCAGATATTATTTGTTTTGTTAGGGCAGGCAGGCACAAGCGTATTTGATGGGAGCGTAGAATATACTGTTGGCACCATGTTGGAATATTGGTCAGGAAGCGTAACCTTGTAGATGTAACCTAGAGGAAGCTGATTTGCTTCAGTATAGCAGAAGACTCCGGTGTTTGGAGCTCCTGTAAGTGTAGGTGTTACGTAAACTGTAGCTCCTATCGGTGCGCCGCATAGGGCAAGATTAGGTATGGATGAAGCGCCATATGGTTGCAGGTTTCCTATGTTGTTTAGGGATGAATATTCGAATAGGAAGATAGTAGGATAGATAAGCATGCTTGATATCACTATTGCTATAAGCAGTCCTCCGATTCTCCTGGTAAATATGTTTGTCTCAAACAGCAGCCCTGCAACAAGGATATATGGCCATATCATCAGCATTAGTATCGTCAGTACAAGCTGGAATAGTAACAGATAGAATATTAATTGTGCTTCGGTTCCCAGTGCAGTAGGCACAGTATTTCCTATCTGATAACCTGCAAAAGGAGTTGAGGAGATGTCTAAGCTGAATATGCTTGGTACGTCGGGCACCAGGCATTCAATAGGAAAACATACTGCGTCTTTCAGCTTATAGCTCCTTAAGAACCCAAGCATTGAAGTAAACATATATACGGAATTGAGCGAATCTACAGATTGGTTGGTCAGATTGTCCTCTATAGTATATACTGCACCTAATCCATAATCTATATTTCTCGTAGCTGAATTTATCGTCGTTGATCCTGGATCTATTATCTGGCTGCACACAGTGCTAGATGGAGATGGAGAGCTTGCCGTGGAATTGGTGCTTAGGAAGTTTATGTTTGAATTGACAAGCTGGTTGCAGATAGTTGTCATTTGAGTCTGCCCTGTAGAGTTTATGAACTGCAGTGAAGCGCCAAATATGGAGAAGACCCATAATATAATCAAGACCACTATCGCTATCCCTATGAGTTTCCCCATTTCCGCAGTTGCGCCTGCCTTTATGCCCTTGTTGTTAAACAGGTATCCTATCATGTAGTAGACGCCCATCAGAACAAAACTGAGTATCAGTCCAAGAGTCACAATTACTAATGAACCGTTGAGATTCGCCGATGATGTCACAAAGTTTGCAGATGTGGGTGGAGCAGCCTGAAGTGCAGAGTATGGAATAAGGACAGTGAGGAAAAGCAACACAAACATCAGATATAATTTCATAGGATATCAACTCCAGAATCCCCCTCCGGAGATATATGCCGATACTGAATTCAGGCCGGTGGCGAGCGCCTGTGCAAATGCGATGGTTACTAGTATGTCCAATCCGATTAGGAACACCCCTTGGAAAGCGAACAGCGCTGTCTCTTGTGAAAATGATACGAATATCTGCGGCATCGTCACTATATTCTCCAGCAGAAGCTCTATTGTACTAAGGAATCCACCGTTGCCGTTGACCAAGCCTTGGAAGAAGTTTGCAGATATGGAAAAGCCACTGCCAAGGTTTGCTGGAGGAGTATTGAATAATGAATTTGGATTAGGGGTGCCTATCGCGTAAGTGCTCAGATAGCTTGAATAGGGATTGCACGCGGAGAGCGATGATGTGGTGCAGGGAGTGTACAGATATGAAACAAGCATACTATTCATAACTATCATCAGTGGGAAGATAAAGTATGCAGCTATAGCTATGGCTAGGAATGCATCTGATGCTTCCCTGACCTTTGGCCCAAGAAATGGCAGTATACGCATTGCTATGGCAGTCGGCACCACCACTGTAAGCGCTACTGAAGATACCACTGGCAGCACTAGATATATCACAAATATTACTCCAGATATTATTGCGAATATGGCGAAATTAGTTGCGCCAAAAGCTAACGCATAAGTCTGTAATGTAGTAGATGCGCCTTGAGATAGTGTAATCTGCACGGGCAGGAAGCTTGCCTCAATTCTCTCTATAAGAGCTGTAATGTGGGAGAGAAGTACCCCGTCAACCATTAATAGTGCCGTTTCAGAGTACATGGATCCGAAAAGTGAGAAGCCCTTGGTGAACAGGAGGTTCTGCAGATACCCTTCTGCGAATGACATGGGATTGTTTGCACCTAGAGCCGAGGCACCAGTAAGAGATATCCCTATATTACACCATGTAACTACGGATGCGACCAGTATACCAACTATGACTATGCCTATGAAGGCTTGGAATATCTCTACCTTTACCAGCCCTTTTAGTTTCTCGCCTTGTGTTGGAGGCAGTATGTTGCTGAACGCATAGAAGACTCCGCCCAAAGCTATTGCAATGACAAGAAGGAGAGCATTTATCTGTATCCAGTTGTTGGCGTTGACTCCTGCAAAACTGCATCCGGGGTATGACGTTCCAGCGGCAAACAAGAAAAACATTTTATCCCTATATTAATTTTAACTTACCGCCAAGGCTTAACTTTATTCCTCCTCCAAGTGCCCTTGCTATACTGTCAGCAATGGCAACTACTATAATTACATCAAGTATGAATAGTATGTCCTGCACCATCATAAATATCATGTATGGAGTAAGGGCATTCAGTATGGTATAAAGGCCGTTGAACGCAGAGAAGCCCCATCCGATTGAATAGAGTACCCTCACACCGTTGCCAACGTAGGCGTTTTCACCGTTGATCACGAATACGAATGCCTTGCATGCATAGTTTATCAGTGTGCTTCCGAAATTGCAGGATGAGCTTGGAGTTATAGTCTGTATAGGCAATATTGACTGGGTGACCTGCGTGACTGGATAGTTGAACACTACAAGGACTATCGGTAATAATAGGGAAAGTGCGATGCCTGTTGCGATGAATGTGCCTCCTATGCCTCTTATTAGCGGAAATGCCCTGAAGACAAGTCCGAAAGGTATGAAGAAGCCTAGTCCTATCCAGACCAGTATTGGCAATGCTTCTATGAGTATCAGCACCGCCATCGACAGAGGATAATAAAGCAATAGTATGATATCGACCATTATTGACTGTGTTTGACCGATAGTGGGATCAGTCCCAGCCAGAAGTATTGGAGTAACCAACGGGTTAAAGACTGTCCCAAACTTCAGCCCAGCCAGTATTATTGGTATAGGTATTGGGACATAATATTCTATCTTAAGGCTGTTGAGAAGCGCGACGCCAAAGTTTACGCTGCCGAGTACGCACCAACCTGATGCAATATAAGAGTCAACCGTAAGCAGATAGGTCTCTGAGCCGTAAAGCAGCCCGTTCATGTTGTTCAGGTAAGAATTTGTCTTGGAATAGGCAGTTACCGGAGTATTTGTTATGCTTACTGCAACGTTGCTTAGTAATGTAAGCAGCGCAAAGATCATGACAACTATCAATATAGACTTCGTTATCTCCCAGTACTCCTGGTTGACCCAGCCAAGTATTCCTGTGCTCGGGAAGAATTTGCCTACCATGTAGGTTATTGCAACGACCATTATTGAGAGCACTGTTGCAATCAGCACTATGCCTATCACATATGAATTTGCAGGAAGAGTGGTCAGTATTGCTCCACCGCTTTCTGTCGTAGGTATTGAGCCGCCGGTAGTTATCACCGGAGTGCATGGGTTTGGAGAATTTTGTACCAGCGTGTAATAGCTTGGAGGCGTTATGAAGAGTGATGCGTGCAGCAATCCAGTAAGGATTGCGAATGCCATGAGCAATACAATGACTTGCAGTCGCATGATATAGTTGCTCTGGCATGATTTATAAATAGATTATTCAGTGGTTCTGAATTAAGTAATTCGGAATTCAGTGTTTCAGTAGCTTGAACTTCTTCATATATGCCTCTGCCTGGAAGATTATGAAGTATGGGATTATGAAGAGTGAATTTATTATTAGTAACAGATACTCGGCTATTGAGGTTCCTGTGTTCAGACCGAATAGTGCTTCTGACAGTAATATCACTATAAGCCCTACAACAAACATCACTATGACTGCACTTATCAACCACATTAGGAAGTACCACGGTTCCTGTGCAATTAGCTTTACGCTCTCCTTTACAGATCTTGCTATTCCTTTGCCATCAACCACTATGGCGCTTGGCGCGTAGAATATCGGTAGAATCCCTATGATGCCTACAATTATAGTTACAGGGGTTTCATAACCAATATAATATCCGATTAGGTTTGCAAGTATGATGACTACAGAGTATATGAGAAGGACTATGAATACCTTGCTTATGTTCTTCTCTATCTCACGGAAAGCCATTTGCCCTATCTTTACATGGGTCCTCTTGGACTTGACTATGAGGCTTATCAATACGAATGCAAGACTGAGGAAGAGCAGAGAGAAGAATACAGAGATTGCTATTACACTTAATCCTAATGGAGTAGGACTGTAGAATAGGTTCGCCGTTCTGAGGAATATCCCTCCTGCGCTTACAAAGGCATCATGCACTGCAAGTAATGGAATAAGAAACGCAATTATGAACGGTATCGAGAAAAGGATTACAAGCCTTATGTTTGACTTGTATGTTTCAAATGAATCTCCAAGCACGCTTCCCAGATTAACACCGCAATACTAATATTAACATTCAAGGTGGCAAAGACTTATTTAAACATATGCCCCACGGGGCCAAAGCTCACTAAGTATTAATTAATAAATAAAAAAGAAAAAAGAGATGGGGAAAAGCCCCATCTGCTTCTTATAACGTTTAAAATCCTCCGATGCCTCCTGCTAGTCCTTGGCAACTTTGGATTATGGTTGAGCCGTTAGCAGCTGTGGTTAATCCATTGCCCAATATGAAGGTGACAATTCCTGGGGCAAGTATTACCAGTATCAAGCCTACTATTCCTCCGACTATCATTCCCATAGACCATCCTTGCAGGTTTCCTCTCAGCTGTCCCGAGCTAGGCATCATATGCGCTATTGCATACATTATCCCACCGATTACGAAGAGAAGTACGGCAATTACTCCGACTACGTCTTGCACTGCAGATATAACATTGCAAAGAGTCTGCTGTACACCTGTGGTATTGAAGGTACTTACTTGCGCAGAAGCAAGTGTCATACCTGCAAATATTGCTGCCAAAAGCAGCATCTTGTTCATCGTTAGAACTTTCGCCAGACTTGATTTTATTGTAGTCCAATTCATTAAACCACTATAGATGATAGTTACTGACTAGATTTAAATAGCTTTCTACCTGACACGATAAAGAATTAAGAATAGGCAAGGTACAGGCGCTTGTAAAGCCTTGGCACATGGCAGAGTACAGGCATTTGTAAATAACCAGTTTGCATCTGCTTTGGCGCATGCAAGGTAATTGGGTTAAAGGAATGGAGTTTTTTCTATAAGATAGACTTTTGTTTCGCCTTGATGTATGGTTAATTTTATAAACATAATCAATTATACCATATCGGGCGTAGTCAGTGGCTGATAAATCAATAGAGACAAGCGTTGATCGACTTGTCTCGTATCTAAAGAAGAATGGGGAAACTGAGGTATCGTTTCTCTCGGCAAATCTCGGAATAGGAGAAGACACGATGACGGATCTTGTAAAGATCCTCGAGAAAGCGAACATAGTTAAGATAACGTACAAGCTAGGAAAGATGTATGTAACTCCGGCTACAAGCACATCGAAGAGCGCAGACGTAGTAGAAGCGCAGAAAAGAGTGGACGAGGTAAAGAAGGCAGATGTTGTTGCGGACGTATCTGCACAGGATGCGGTGCTTACAAGAATAACCAGGCAGATAGATGACTATTCAAAGTCAATGAAGGGCATAGAAGAGATATTCAAGACAAAGAACAAGCAGATGTATGATTCCATAAGGCGCATTTCTGATATAGAAAGAAGGGTAGAAAAGGCATACAAGCGCATAGATGCGAGGAGAACCGAGTTGGAGAAGCTGCAGGCAGTTATAGACGCAAGCCTCTCTGATATAAACAAATACTCCGAAAGCGTCAACAAATTCAGCCTTGACAGCTCCGGGGCAAATGCGATGATACAGGATATAAGAAATGAGATAAGCATATTCAGGGAGGGGCTTAACACATTCAACAAAACTTCTGAGAAAAGCATTGATGAGTATAGGAAGAGCTCGAAAGAGCAATCTGACAAGATACTGTTGAAGATAGAGGAGCTCTCGGAGCTTGCCAAGCTTCAGGCACAGCAGATAAGCAGCGTGCAGGAGCAGAGTTCCAAGTATTACAAGGACTCGAGGCTCAGCGGGCAGCGTGCTGCCAAGAGGGCGGAGCGTTTCGTTGATGAGATAAACAGATACAGGAATGAGATTGATGCTATTACAAAGGCTTCCGAGGCAGACTTTGGCTTCATCAAGAAGAACATATCCGACATAAAGGTAAAGGTAGGAAAAGGAGCTTCGCTTGCAAGCAGCGTCGGAGAGGTACAGGCAGACATTGATACGATTAAAGAGGAACAACAGGCACTGAACAAGGAGATAAGTGGAATACTCGAGGGCATACGTGCGATGTCCTCTAAGATGAGTGATGAGAAGAAGGACGAGGCTATGCTGAAGTTCGAGGCTAGGGCCAGGAAGGCGAAGGAGCTTTTGTCGGCTATGACTGCGCACTCTGATGAACTTACCAAGAAAGTGGAGGGCCTTGGCAAGTAGGTGTATAATTGGCTGAAAAGAAAGACCCGGATAAACTTGATGTTAAGACGGCAGGGCCGCAGGCCGATTCTAACGGCGTTTACGAATCTTATATACTCAATGTACAGGGAATGACCGCAAACATAAACATAATAGACAAGGGAGATTTTGTACCTATATACGAGGTAAACATGCCTGGCATAGGGGATGCTACAAGAATTCTTCTTATGTCCATAAAGCCTGAGCTTCTGTCCCTAGTGCCGATGGACACGTCCAAGGTCACCAACACGGAGTATATGGAGAAGATGAAGGAAAAGTACATAGAAGCTGCGAATCTTATAATAAACAAGTACCTTCCTGGAACAGAAGAGTCTGTCAAGGATGCTCTTATCTCATACATAAAGAACATGATGCTGGGGATGGGAGACCTTGAGGTATTCATCGCAGACGATCATCTTGAAGAGGTTACGGTAAATACCTCCAAGGAGCCCATATGGGTATTCCACAAGAGGCTCGGCTGGTGCAAATCAAACGTCAGGATATTCGACGAAGCCACGATTTATGATATGTCAGAGCATATCGGAAGGCTTGTGGGCAGGCAGATAAACAACATAGCGCCGCTTATGGACGCAGAACTTCCTGACGGATCGAGAGTCAACGCAACACTGTTTCCCATTTCACAGAAGGGCAATACAATCACGATAAGAAAGTTTTCCAAAAACCCTTGGACCATGCCATTGCTAATAAAGAGCAAGGAGGTCTCTCCGGAGATAGCGTCGCTCATATGGCTCTGCATGCAGAATGAGATAAGCATGATAATCAGCGGAGGGACGGCAAGCGGGAAGACGAGCTTCCTCAATGCGATGTCGATGTTCGTCCCTGCAAACAGAAGAGTCATAACGATAGAAGAGACGAAAGAACTTACGATACCTGATTTCGTGCAGTGGGTGCCGATGCTTACAAGGCAGGCTAACCCAGAGGGAAAGGGAGAGATAGTCCTTTACAACCTTATGATAAACGCGTTGAGGCAGCGTCCAGATATAGTTATTGTAGGAGAAATAAGAACAGAAAAGGATGCAGAGACGCTGTTCGAGGCTGTCCACACCGGACACACCGCATACGGAACGCTCCACGCGGATAACGCAGAAGATGCGATAATAAGGATGACAAACCCGCCTATTGCAATCCCTAAGATAATGCTCAATGCCCTTGGCGGCATAATCGCGCTGTTCAGGCACAGAAGGCTAGGAGTAAGAAGGCTCTTCGAATTCGGAGAGATAGAGAAGTCGGGGGATGCAAATGTTATATACAGATGGAACCTCAGAGGCGATTCCTTCGTGCAGGTTTCAGAACTGACAAGGCTCGTCGATACAATATCGCTTTACAGCGGATATACGAAGAATGAGATTGCAGACGATATAATGGAGAAATCGAAAGTGCTGAACTGGATGCTTGCTCACGATGTGCTTTCGGTAAACGAATCTGGAGCAGTAGTAGCTAATTATTACAAGAACAGTGACAGGGTTATGCAGATAGTCAATGATAATGCGAAGTATGACCCGAACCTCTTCAAGGTATCGAAGCCTGACTGATAGTGAAAGGCTTTAAACCTTTTTCGCCTTATTAGATTGAGACAATGCCAGCGACTAAACCTAGAGTAAAGAGCAAGGAGTCCAACATACTGATACTTGCAGTAGACATAGACAACGATCTTTACAGGAAGACAAAGATAAGCGGGCCTTTGATGGGAAGGGTGCAGAACCTCAATGGAGCTTCACAGCTGGCTCTTGCAGATCCTGAAGATTCTGATTCAAACACAATGTTCTATGCAGTGCATCTTAATGACAAGATGAAGGAAGAAGGATATTCGGTAGAAGTGGCTACGATAACCGGTTCAGAGAAAGAGGGTTATGAAGCTGACAAGGAGATTGCAAGGCAGTTGGAGCTTGTGCTTAACAAGTACAAAAGCGATGAATGCATACTCGTGACCGACGGGCCTAGCGACGAACGGGTTCTTCCAATAATACAATCAAGGGTAAAGATAAGCAGCGTGCAGCAGGTTATAATAAAACAGGCTGAAGGCGTCGAGAACGCGTATTTCACCATTATGGAGAAGCTCAGGGAGCCGCACTTTGCAAGGACAGTGTTCGGCCTGCCTGCAATGGTACTGATACTTTTTGCAATAAGCTATTTTGTAGGAGCAGGATGGATACTCCCGGTGGCATTGATAGGAATTTATCTGCTTGCCAAAGGTTTCGGGCTGGAAGAGGCATTTATAGAATCGTTCAGAGGCCTGGGTTTCAGCATAGACCGCATGTCGTTCGTATTCTACGTGAGTGCAATACTGTTTACAATTACTGGAGCGTTTATAGCTGTGAACAACTACGCCACAAAGCTGGCGATAACAGGCACTCAGACGATTGCGGCAGCATATGCGGTGGAGGGCTTCCTCACAGTGCTTCCCATAATACTCATACTTTATCTGATAGGCAGGTTCATAGACGTGAGAGATGCGCGGTATTACTTCCGCACCTTCAAGTACGCAATCTTAATAGGTTCTGCAATAATTCTGTGGACTCTTCTTTACTCATTTACCGAATGGTTCATGGGGCAGATATACTTCAGCCAGCTGGTCAATTACATAATAATCGCAATCTTGATAGGAATAGCCGTATCGGGAGCATCCAGAGTGATGAGAAGACGCCTGATAAGGAAGAAGAACCTCAAGGGAAAGATAGTGGTTAATGACTTAGGCGCGATGATAGGGAAGATTGCCGGGATAGACCTGAAGAGAGGAAGGATGATAATAAATACAGGGCTGGGCAGTCCTATCACATATAGCGTGGATAAGATAATAGACTTATCAGACAAGGTAATAATCAAACAGTGACGTTGCTTAATGCATGCTGCATGTTGTGCGTATAGTGGATAGATTGCAATCTAATTATAGAGAACTGCTTAAGAAAAAACTTGGCAGGCGCTACGATGAAGCTGTAAAGGGATATGATGTTCTTGGCAGCATAGCTGTTATCGGAGAATCTGGGAGGGATGGGAAGGCAGTAGCAGATGCAGTTATGAGCGTAAACAAAAATATACGGACTGTTGTGAGCAAAGCTGGCGCCGTCAAAGGCCGTTACAGGAAAAGGCAGTACGTCTTTGTTGCAGGAGAAAAAAATTATATTGCAGAATACAGGGAAAACAACTGCGTCTTCAGGTTTGACATAAGAAAGACTTTCTTCTCACCGAGATTATCATTTGAGAGGAAGAGAATCGTGGATCTTTCCAAGGACAAGGAGCATGTAGTAGTGATGTTTGCAGGTGTCGGACCGTTTGCGATAGAGATTGCAAAGAAGAATAAGAACTCCGAGGTGATTGCGATAGAGCTCAACAAAGATTCGTTCGGTTACATGCTTGAAAACATTAAGCTGAATAAGATTAAGAATGTAATAGCTGTCCTAGGAGACGCAAAGAAAGCTGTTGAAAAGAAGCGTAATTGGGCTGACAGAATAATGATGCCTCTGCCGATGAGTTCGGACAAATTCCTCGAAAGCGCAATGGGATGCGCTAGAGACGGATGCGTCGTACATTTTTACTCTTTTGGTAATGCGTCTGCCCCTTTTTCAGATAGCAGCAAGAATGCGAGGGAGCTTGCCAGGAGCATGGGCTTCTCTGCAAGAGTGGTTGGAAAAAGAGTCGTAAGACCCTATGCAAGGGATATCTCTGAGATAGTGCTTGACATAAGGATCTCGAAAAATAAAGGTAGGAAAAGAATGGCAAGGAATCCGAAAGAGTAGCCCAGCATATGATGCAGGTCTTTTTCCGGATTCCCTGTGCACTTACTTGTATATAGATCTGTAAACGTTGTCTGTGTCGTCAGTTATCACTATGCATTCGCCTTCGCACTCTACCAAGCATGCCTGGCAAAGAATGCATGCAGAACCCTGCACTGCAACGGATATTCCTCCGCTGGTGCCGTCGCTCGCCTGCGCGAAGTGTTTGTGCCCGTCCTGCACATTCTCCCATTTTGATTTTATCTCAGGGAGAGTCTGTCCCTTCCACTGCTCATCTGCTGGTGCAGTGTCGTTGTTGACATCAGGGCTTGCCCTGTCCTTCATCTCGAATACTGCAACTGGACACACATCGAAACAGTGATGGCACCCGGTACATTTTGGTTTTTCCACGTATACTTGCATTTAGACACACCGACATTTACACTTTTGCTGGAAAACACTTATATAGCATATGTGCTTTCAAGAGCTCTGCAGGTAAATTGCCTGATAGCAGTTGAAACTGCAATCAGCCAAATAGACTTGCTAGCCCTCCTGCTGCCTGCTCTTCGCTCATGTGCTCTTCTACAGGTTTCTCTTCCTTTTTCGCTGCTGATGGAGCTGCTGCCGCTGATGGAGCCGCCACAGTCACTGACTGCGCATTCTTTATGACATCTTTTATGTTCACTCCTTTCAATGACTTTGCAACTGACTTTGCCATCGCCTCGTCAGGGCTGAGTCCTGCTGCCTTTACTACGTCTTCAAGGCTCTTCTCGTCTATTTCCTTTCCTGCTGCATCAAGCAATAATGCTGCGTATATGTATTCCATTCTTTTACACCTTTATCTATTCAGTATCAATCTTTTTTCTCTTCTGCCGCAGAGTCCTTCGGCAATGCATTCACGGACATAGCTTCCCTTACGGCCTGCGCAAGGAGCTTCTCTGCAATCTCAGGCTCGTACACTTTTGCCTCGAGTCCCAGACCCAATGCAGACAGGTATGCCTTCGAGATGCTGTCCTTTACGTTGTATGATGTAACTATCCCTGCATTTGAAGCTATCGCACATGCCTGCGCGAAGCTCTTCGATATCTCATTTGTCAGGAATTCGGCGTTGACCTTTAATGCAAGCCCGTGATAAAGTATGCCTTCGCTTAGGAGTGCGCTAACCTGCGTTCCCGCTTCGAACGGCATTATGTCGAGCATCTTCAATGCTTTTGAGACCGGGATGCTTATCTTTGTTCCCTGCTTTACAAGCACCTTTGACTTTGAAATTACTACCTTTCCTTTCTGTATCTGCACGTCTATACCTGCAGTCTTCAGGTCCGTGACTGCCTGCCCAGGCGCTATTGTCGTCTCTCCTGCCTCTATGCTTATGTCTTCCGGAGAGACCTGGTTCGGCTTTGCGCTGAGCTTTATCCTGTTTGAGCTTATTATCTCGTTGAGCTCCTCTGAGCTCTTGTTCGACATTATAAGTGCGAAATTTGAATTTATGTGCACGGTGAGCCTCTTCAGTTCAGGATTTGACTCTAGTGCGCGCAGTATCAGGCTTTTCCTTGCAACTATTATCTTCGTATCCGGCTTTAGCATGTTCTTTGCCCTCTGCGTGAGCCTGTCCGGAACCTCCTGTATTGGCAGTATGCCTATGGTCTTGTATGTCTTAAGATCTTTCTTGAGATTCTCGACAAATTCAACCTTTTGCGCTTTTATCATCATTTGAACACCTTATATGAACTTCAGCGGTTCGCTCATCGTGAACTTTACATATAGCGACCTTATGTGGTTTCCGCCGAGTTTTCTGTTTATGCCGTTTACTACCTCCTTTATGTTATCATATATGTCATTTACATTCATGTCTTCTGTACCTACAACGCAGTGAACTGTAGGTATGTTCTTTCCTTTCGTCTTGAGCGTTATCCTCTTTGTCAGATCGTTGGACATTGTCTTTAGGGACGATCCTATCAATGGCTTTGGCATCTTGTTCCTTGGACCGAGGAACTGTCCGAGGCTCTTTGCAATTGCAGGCATGAGTTGAGGCTGTGCTATCAGCTCATATTCAAGCAGGTCGTTCAATCTTTTCGGATCCTTTGCTATCGCATCTATCTCCGTTCCGCTTATCACGTCCATGCTGTTCTGCTTTGCCTCTGCTGCAATTGCGTTGTCGTTTGAGAACACCGCTATCTTGATTGTCTTGCCCTTGCCATGCGGCAGAGTTACCTCTAGGTTTATCTTGTTGTCCTGCTTTGAGAAGTCTATTCCTTTGAAGTTTATCGCAAGCTCCACCGTTTGCTTGAACTTCCTCTTTCCTTTATTCTCCTCAATGAACTTAGTGAGTCTCTCCAAATCTTCTGCCATATGAATCCCTCCTGCAAACTGCAGTATTGCGGGAAAATAAGCAATTCTACTTGAAACTAAATATTAATAAATTTATCTGGCCTGCACCTGAATCAAGCTCTAATCAGGTCCTTGCGATACCTGCCAGATATTCGTTTATCTGCAGCTCTGCATTCTCATGCGCTTTTGGATAATCGGACACTGCTTTGTTATATCGCGTTATCGTCTTCTCTATGAAGCCGAAGAATTCCTTCATCTCTTCCTCTTTCCTCGGTGTCTGCGCATATGCTTTATTCAACGACGTGCCATTGCCCTGCTCCGCATGCTCCACTCCGAATCTTGATACGAATTCTACAATCATGCCTTTCTGATTATGAGGGTTTCTTACGCCTGTATGCCTGCTTACAATGCCATTTGAATTCCTTATTATATTCTCGGCCATAACTTCCACCCATCTGCGCTTCTCTTTCACTGAGAGATCAGGCTCTGCTTCAAGATGCAGTGTTGCATGCAGTAATCCGCCGACGTAATCGTCTACCTTTTTAGGACCGCGTGTAATCTCAAAATGATTAAATTCAAGAGTTATGTTTAATCTTGCACAGCTGTCAGTTGCATTAACCTTTTTGGAGAATTCGTCTATAATGTCAAATGCCCATGGCGCATTTGCGCGTGCTTCAGCATTGCCTGAATAATAGAGCCCTGACTTTGCACTTCTCTCCTGGTGGAACCGCTCTCTTGCAAGCCTTGTCAGTTCTGATGCATCCGTCTCTTTCGCATCCCTTTCTGCAGATGTTCTCTGCCTTGAAAGCGCATTTGCTATCAGGATATTAGGGTTCAAAGGTTTTTCATTTTGCATGGCATCTCCAGCTTTATTCTAATAAGGATTAGACTTACTTGATATGATTCTTAAAACTTTTGTCCAAGATTCTGTGGTTTATAGTAGCTTTAGCGCCGACGTGAACTTGTCAATCTCATCCTTTGTCCAAGGCCCTACTCCAAGAGCAGTAATCGTTCCTGGAGGAAGCTGCGTCAAGCCGGCATCAGAAACTAGTGCACATGGAACCCCTTTGTATTTGAATGCCTCGGATAATCGCTTTAGAGCGGTTTCATCGTTTGCCTTTAGGACTATCTTCCTCTCCCCAGTCCTCAGCCATTCTTCTGCTATCTTCCTATCTTTCTTCTCCGCTTCGAAATAACTCATTAGGGATGCGTGTGCAGCCTGCGCTGCAGTCTTCCCTTTTGACATCTCTATATCAACCCTTATTATTATCGCCTGTTTTATCTCGACCATATTGTCATCTTATTGAAGGCATATCTGCAGATTATCAGTATTTTGTATTATATACCAGTATGCCATATTAGTATATTATTGTAGTTTTATATTATATTCATAAAGTAATAGTATGGGAATTTGATGGCCCCGAATGATCCTGGAATGCAATTATTGTCAAAACTGCTTTCGGATTTCTACAGAAAGAGCAATGCCTACTTTCCAGACCGCATAGAGGAGCGTGAATTCGGGATAGGAGATCTTGAGAGGAAGATTGCGTACAGGCACCTACAGTTCAAGTCCAATGAGGAATTTAGGAAGCATATGATTGTTAATGCGCCCCCATATGTTTCATGCTCATCGGCATACTACCACTTCCCTGCAGGAAGGCCTATGAGCGCCAAGGGATGGATAGGATCGGAACTGATATTTGATCTGGATGCAAATGATATGCAACTTGACTGCCAGAAGGTGCATGGAGGTTCATGGGTATGCAGCAACTGCCTGGAAAACGTAAAGGCTGAGACACTCAAGCTTATAGAAGATTTCCTTATTCCGGATTTCGGATTTTCAGAGAAGGAGATAAAGGTAAACTTCTCCGGGAACAGAGGTTACCATGTGCATGTGAATAGCGACGTGATAATGAGGCTTGACACAGATGCAAGAAAGGAGGTGAGCGATTACATATCCGGAAACGGTATAGACTTTGAACAGATATTCAGGGAGGAGGTGATTAGCGGGTCGAGGATAAGGAAGCTTGTTGGTCCAAGACCTGATGAAAATGGATGGAGAGGGAAGATTGCAAGAAAGTTCATAACAATAATTAACAGTGGCAAGGAAGATCTTGAGCAGATGGGGATAGACAAGAGCATTGCAAAGAAGCTTTATGAGAAAAGGGCTCTTGTAGAGATGGGAATAAGGAACGGGAACTGGGACATGGTCTACATAAAGAACAAAACAGACTTCTGGAAATCAGTCATAAAAAAGCAGGCAGTGGCGCAGAGCGACAGGATAGACAAGAACGTTACAAATGATACAGGGCATATGATAAGGCTTGCAGGCTCAATTCACGGCGGATCAGGGCTTGTCGCAAGAAAGATGGCAGCCTACAGGAACATGGAGCGGTTTGACCCTATGAAGGATGCCGTGGCATTCAAAGAAGGGCAGATTAAGATAAGAGCAGATACTAAGAATGTGCTCAACATGAATGGGAAGGAGTATGGCCCTTACAACCATGAAGTGGTTACCATAGAGACCGCACCTGCAATGTATCTGTACCTAAAGGGTCTTGCAGAGGTTGTTGAAGCAATACAGTAAGCTTTAATTAATTTACCTTCTTAATCATTACACGTTTCTTAATTTGGAAATGCGTACAATTAGTTTAATCAGTGAATCAGA
>DAHUYR010000036.1 GCA_027315135.1 Microcaldota archaeon | reverse complement strand
TTTATGTCGTATGCGTATATGCTAACCAGCATGACTAATACTGAGAAGAATAATGGGCCAAATGCAAGTATTGCATTAGGTATTGCAGTTGCACCTCCTGCAGCTATGGCCTGCAGAGCCTCGTTTCCTAAAATGTTTATCGTTCCTGCTATTATCGAATATGCCACTCCTCCTGCTATGAAGAGGTTTATGCCAGAGGTAAGACCGTACTTTACCATCATTTCATCAAGGAATATCACTATCATCGCGCTTACTGCAAGCTGCAGCACCACTATTCCGAAGAATGCCGGAGCAGCTAGCGGGACATATCCCGTATATGTGAATATGAAGGATTCAACTACTGCAATAGTTATTGCAGCGAGCTTCTGTATTGCCTGAAATCTGCCCTTTTGTTCTGGATCATTCATGTCTATGTTGAATACTCCTGAACCCTGCAGTAACTGCAGTATTATGCTTGAGAGCACTATAGGACCTATACCTACAGTGATCAGCGTTCCGGTCCTTGCTGCAAATATCACGTTGATCAGCTGCAGCACAGGTTGCTGGAGCGTTGAGAGGTTTACGCCGTATGCAGGAGTACTGAAAAGTATAAAGTAAGCGCACATTATTGCTGCAGTCCATTTCAGCTTATCCCTGAAGGACAGAGGCGTGGCTGGCTTCTTTATGCCTGGTATGAGCTTTAGCAGCGGGTCTAAGGATTTAATGTTCATTTGCGCACCGCAGTAGTTATATCAACAACGTAGTTCTTATTTTTATCAACGTTTATATATACATTGGGCTCCTTTGAGGTTCTGCCCTTTATGACGCCCCGTATCATCGCTGTGGACAATTCCACAAAATCCGCATTTGAGTTATGATATGCGTAATTCAGCTCAACAGTAGCATTCTTTGGAGCTACTGATACCGATTCCTTTGTGACCCCGAAGTATCTTGCAATATTCCTCAGTATGTCTTCTATATCTTCCTTATGGTGCCTTTGCGAAAGTTCTAGGCCTGTCAGATAAAATATCTTCGCAACCTCACTCCGCAGCGGCTGTTTTGTCATAAGTATGAGAGGGAGCATATGATACTCAGTATCTGACCTGTTGCTGAATTTTATCTCTCGCATGCTTGTTGCAATAGCGTCTATTACGTCCTCCAATGAAGGCGATGAACTTTCTCTCAGTATTCTTCCTGTGTATGAAACAAATCTGCATGCCTTATCGCCATGATACACGCATTCCTTCTCTACAGTATTTATTGCCTCTCCAGAATGTGCTGACAGATAGCCCGCAATTATCCCAGATTCGAACGAATGTATCCTTGCACCTATGTTGGTAATACCAGGATTCCTTGATTCTAGGCTTATCGCAAGTGCATCCCTAAACGGATAGTATTTTATGTACCTGAAACCGAGTCTTCCGAGAGCAGGTATCAGTGTATTTTCCCATCTTTGGGAGTTTGCAAATATGCTCCTGCCTATGGAATAACCGAAGTTATATGCCGTTCTTGCCAGCTTCGGAGTTAGCGAGTATATAAGGTCTTCAACAACTATCCCATCCTTAAGCCCCTTTGATTGATTGAGAAGGCTTTTGACAAGGAGTTCTTCTAGGTCAAGTGCCCGGGATAGCTTTGGCTGAGCGGCGTGATTTACGACTGTTTTTCTCCTTGCCGATCTGTGTTTTGAAACTGCTTTTTTATGGCGCTTTGCTTGTTTCATGCATTCGTCACAATTCTCTTTGCATAGGAATATTTATATCTGCTTTTCAGGGTTTGATAACAGCAGATCTGCATGTAGATACTGCAGCTGGTAATAAATACTCCTGGCACCTGCAGCAATACCTATGCCAGGCCTGTAAAGAATATAGTTAAAATAAAGAGTGTGTTCGGAGATCAGACTATGTTGTAGTGTGCGAGGAGTTCCTTTATTCCTTCATCCACATTAACCTTTGCCTCGAATCCCAACTTCTCTTTTGATTTTCTTGTGTCTGCAAGCGTATGTGCTACGTAGTTGTTTATCTTGTTTGGAATATGCTGCACCTTAAGCTCCTTTCCAGAAAGTTTGTTTATTTTTGCAACCGTGTCGTTCAGGGAGTAGCTCTTACCAGTGCCTACATTGAATATATCATATCCTTTGTATGATGATGCGAGTATTGCTGCCCTTACAACGTCTGAAACGTTTGTGAAGTCCCTTGTCTGGCTTCCGTCCCCGTATATTACTGCCGGACCGTTGTCCTTTAGTGCCCATATGAACTGTGTTACCAGATTGGCATACTGTTTCTTGTTCTCCTCTCTCTTGCCATATACTGAAAAGAGTCTTATGCCAGTGGCGTCGAGTCCGTGAAGCTTGCTATAAAGCTCGGCGAGTCTTTCCACATAGTATCTCGCCTCTGTGTAAAAATCAGTCACTTTTGGCAGCAGATCCTCAGAGTATGGCATCTGCAGACCGTTGTAAAGCGATGACGATGAAATGAATACAGTCTTTGCATTCTTTTCTATCGAGTATTTGAAGACATTAATTGCGCCGTTGACAACTTCATTTACCCTGTTATTGTTTTCTTTGTACATAGGAGTGGAAGAGTACATTCCTAGATGGAATATGTAATCTGGATCTACGTTTGCCTTATTTATTTCTTTTGCGTCAGCCTTGAGCAGTTTTACATTGTTTTCCTTTATGTCTTCCGCAAGGTTGGCCTCGGTCCCAGTGTGCATGTTATCGATTACAGTAACGCTGTTGTCCTTTGCAAGAACGGAAACTAGGTTGCTTCCGATGAATCCAGCTCCTCCTGTCACTATTATCTCTTTGTTCTTCAGTTCCATAGTACTCGCCTGTATGCTAAATGATTGTGTCGTTTTCCAGATATAAAAACTTTGCCTTCATCAGAGTTTTCCTAGATAATTGTATGTTAGTGCCACGTTTACAATTATCAAAGCTGCCATTATGTACAGCTGATATGTGCTTATGTAGAAGTTTACCAGAGTGACATCTGCAACGCTTGCTCCGAATATGTACAACAGGGAGACGAATACAGGTATTGTGCATGCGCAGCTGGCCACCGTGCCTCCGGCAAGAACGATTATTGATCCAGATACGCTTCCTGATATTGCCCTTGCGTATTTGACATGCCCGTGTATTGATGATATTGCCACCGTGAAGAGCAGTGCCGAGGTTATAACCAATGCGTACAGCAAATATACAGGTATTGTCAGGAGGAACAGCCCATAATTGCTGCTTGTTATGATGTAATAGAATATATAGTAATAGATTATCGCAGTTATTGCCAGCACCGCGAGATATGTTGGCCTTGTTAGTACTGTCTTTAATTTCTTGAGTCTATATGTGACGCTTCTTTTAGGCTTCTTACCTGCAGGTTTGGGCTTTTTTGCCATCTTTGCCATTTTGATTACCGAAAATCAGAATGAATTCTTCTTGATTTGCTGTTCTATCTTGTTTATCGCAGGGAGGCTGCACGCGCTGACTGATGGAGTGTTGTTCAGGGTCAGGCACATTTCTGATATGTAGATATCTGCAGCAGCATATTCTGACCATGAAAACTGATCGTTTGGTGAGTTTAGCGCATTGAGTATCTGAGAGTGGGTCATGTAGGTAATCGCAGGATAACCTCCGCTTATTGCAGATGTATTTCCGAAGACTATCCCGTCTGCCCCGCCAACCTGGTAGTTGCCCCATATAGTATATGGAGTTCCGCCGAATGCAGTTGCGGCACTGGTCTTTGCAGACAGGTTAGATATAAGTTTGAATGCAGCTATGTCGCTCTGGTTCTTTGAATTGTTTATCTCCTGGCCCATTACGGTCATTGGCTGCAAGGCAAAGCCCCCGGTTATCGGGTATTCATCTTCCAGAGTTATGAAATTTATGTAAGGGCTTGTGTAGTGGTTCGTAAGATCAATTCCAGGCGCATTGTAGTTGTTGCTGTTCCAGTATAATGTTGGCACGTCGCTGTCCTGAAGCGCGCTGTATCCTTTGTACAATTTGTTGAAGGTTCCGAATCTTGACAATGCAAGGGCCATTGCCCATCTATTCTCCCCGCAAAATACGCAGGTTATGGATCCTAAGTATATAACTGATGGCTTGTTGTTGATGATAATGCCATTCACTGGATTTACCTTAAACCCGCCTATCAGGTAGGCTACTGGATTCTTTATTGATCCGTTCAGATACATTTCTCCTGCGGTTTCGAAGTATGAATTTGAAGCATTGTTTATTACTGCAAGCGAGGTGGCGTTAAGCGGTTGATCGATGTTTACAAGCCTGTTGCCGAAAACTGTGTTGTTTGAGTTGAGAGTGTTCGTATTTGTTGTCTGGTTTGCAAGAGCTACCGGATGCTGGCTTACCTCTGTTAGCGCAAATAGTGCTATCACTATTGCGATTATTGCTATTACCAGAGATGCTGATGAGATTATTTTCAGCGTTTCCACTGCCTTTTTGTAAGAGATCACTGTCTTCTGAGAATCTTGTTTTTTTGTGCTTGCCATTATGAACAACCTTTGAACTATGTTGCTATTTTTGCTATTATTATATTATAAACTATTATTTAACTTCTTTTCCTTTCCGCAATCCTATCTGTTCAAGGCAAATATTTAAGTAGAGTCGGTATCATTAGGTTATCGTGGTTATGGCATGAGCAGAGAAAGCGAGATGAAGGAGACTGAACAGTTAATTAGAGAGGAAATGAAGGATAAAAAACGCTTTAAAAAACTCAGGGAAGTGACCGTAGCAGAAAATTTTTCATATATGAACACTAATGAGGCAGTGCGCTGGAATGCCGGAAATCCAGAGGTAGGAACACGCCTGCATGAGAATTCGCCAACGTGGGCAAAGATTATCTATGCGCTGGCATTTGCATACATAATAGTTGTTGCAGTATCTCTTGTCTTATTAGTGTCAAACGGTGCAGTATAGGGCATATGACACAGATTCTGAAAAAATAAAGGCAGTAAGCATGACGCAGCTTTCCAAAACCGTAATAAAAGAGAATCTTCTTGACAGGGCCGAGATGTCTGATGCACATTGTCATCTTGAGCTCTTCAAAAACCCTTTGGACACCATAGCCAAAGCGCGTGAAGAAGGAATAGGCATTATAATAACCTCTGGAGGCACGGTTGACGGAAATACAGGAGCGATAGAGATGACTAATTATGATGGTGTTTTTGCAACTATAGGGATAGATCCGTCTGCGATAGAGGATGCCGACAGTATAGACGATATTGAAATGCAGATAAAGGCAAATCCAAAGATAATAGGCATAGGTGAGATAGGACTTGATGCAAAATATACTGATAAATATGGCTTGGAGCTGCAGAAAGATATCTTTAGGGAGCAGATAAAGATTGCCGAAGCGCTTGAAATACCTGTTGTGGTGCATGCGAGGAGCATGATGAAGCATGTTATTGAAATAATTGAGGAGTTTCCAAAAGTCCGTTTCATGATGCACTTCTTTGACGGGGCTCTTGAAGAGGCGCAGAAACTTGCAGGCATGGGCCACCTAATATCCATACCTCCTAGACTCTCATCGAACAGGAAAAAGATTATAAAGCATCTCGACATACGTAATATAGTAGTTGAAACAGATTCCCCGGTTGCCGGACA
The DNA here is from genome assembly GCA_027315135.1 of Microcaldota archaeon. Taxonomy (GTDB): domain Archaea; phylum Micrarchaeota; class Micrarchaeia; order Micrarchaeales; family CABMGC01; genus JAKAUU01. Next base: position 46,564 of record DAHUYR010000036.1, on the reverse strand, counting down.
CAGCCCTTTGGATGTTAAGGAGACCTTGGAAGTTATAGCGAAGATGAAAGACATTAGTTTTTATGATGTGGCTTCTATGGTAACTGGGAACCTGAAGAGGTTTTTTTATATTTGACGCTTATGGGCCCGTAGCTCAGCTTGGACAGAGCGACAGACTTCTAATCTGAGGGTCGCGGGTTCAAAAGACCTTCTGAAAATCCCGCCGGGCCCGATATAAAGTGATTTAATGGGAAACAATAAGGAATTTGATGAGATGATTGAGCAGATCAAGCAGCAGATTGACTCATTGCTTAGTGACAATAGCGTTCCTAGGAATGTGAAGAACTCTCTGAATGAGGCAAAGGCTGCACTTACACAGGAGAATAACGCTTATTCAGTAAGAGCCGGTACTGCAACCTACAAGGTAGACGAGGTAAGCAACGATATAAACCTGCCTCCGTATGCAAGGACCGTAATATGGAACATACTCAGCATGCTTGAAGGAATAAAGGGATAGTGCTTTTTCAGATATTTAATAATCCTTCTTTGCCTAATCATTAACGAGAGTATGGGTTTCAAGGTTGACAATAGGATAAGACGCGCCATAGAAAGGGACAGGAAATTTATGATTACCACCACAAAGGAGGATTTCCCTTTGGTGGTGCAAAAGGCAAGCGGCGACTATATATACGATGTCTCTGGAAACAGGTTCATAGACTTCTCAACCTTTATCTCTGTCTATAATTTCGGCGATAATTCCAGGGCAGAGGTCAGGACTGCAATAAAGAAGCAGATGGATCTCCTGATGCATAATGCATTTACTGATTATTATTCTGAAGGACCGGTAAATTTTGCGGAGAATCTGCTGAAAATGTTCCCTAGCGGCTTTGGCAAGGTATTCTTTTCCAATTCAGGCACAGAAGCAAACGAAGCAGCTCTTAAGTTCGCAAGAATATTCACGAAACGACCATATGTGTTAGCGTTTTACGGCGCTTTCCATGGGAGGACTTATGGCTCTCTCTCAATGACTGCATCAAAGACTGTGCAGCGTGAAGGGGCTGGACCATTTGGTCCTGTAGTGCATGCACCTTATGCATATTGCTACAGATGCCCGTTCAAACTCGAATATCCTTCATGCGGCATGGCGTGCGTTGATTACATAAAGAAATATCCGCTTGCCAAGGAAATTCCTCCAGGGGAGACTGCAGCTATATTCGTTGAAGCTGTGCAGGGAGAGGGAGGTTACGTAGTCCCGCCTAAAGAGTTCATAAAAGGCCTTAGGGAGATTGCGGATGATAACGGAATGCTCCTTGTGGATGATGAGGTGCAGGCAGGATATATGCGTACGGGAAAGTTCCTAGCTATGGATAATTTCGGAGTGAAGGCAGACATTTATACGTTTGCAAAGAGCATTGGCGCAGGACTGCCTTTGGGAGTTACGGTTACGAGAAGCTCTCTTGGAGATATGAAACAAGGAGCACATGCGAATACTTTTGGCGGGAATGCAACAGTTGTTGCAGGTGCAGATGCGCTTCTTGCCTATGTAAAAAAGAACATGCACAGAATAGAGTCTGGAATACATGAACGATCAAGAATAGTCATGAAAAGGCTAAATGCGATGATGGACAGGTATGAAATTGTAGGAGATGTTCGCGGAATAGGCCTGATGATAGGAATTGAGATAGTCAAGGATAAAAAGAGCAAGACTCCTGGGATAACCGAGAGGGATGCGATAATAAAGCGTGCATTTGAATTGGGGCTTGTACTGCTGCCAGCAGGAGAGTGCTCAATAAGAATAATACCGCAGCTTGAGATTGACAAGAAGGTATTGGAAAATGGCCTTGATATTCTTGAAGAGTCTATAAAGGCAGTTTCACCGAATGCTCATACGTAGCTAAGTAGATTGAACTGTCCTTCGTTTCCTTCTTTTGGCGGTTCTTCGCCTGCAAAGATACTGTTTATCTCTTCCTTCGTGAGATATAATCTCTGCTTGATGTAATCGTCAAGGTCATATTTGTTTGCAAGGTCTATTGCAATCTGCAGGTATTTTTCTATACCTCCCTTCGATACTGTAAGAAGCAGTTTGCCGCCGTCCTTTGTGCACTTTCCTGCCAGAGGTATGCGCCTGTATTTGGAATTGCATGAGGAGCATCTGAAGGTCTGCCTGGAGAAGGAGTGAAGGTTTCCTATAAGATCAGGTATGAAATGCCCTGTTATCACCTTCCTCGCTGCGTTTCTCTTGTCCACCGCATGTATCATATCCATAAGGTCGAATTCAGCATCTAGCTTCTCAGCCATAGTCTTGAACTGAGTATAGCTGGACCTCTTTGGAGATACGTCAACTGCAGTGTGAGTTGAGTGCATCGTGAACAGTATGTTCGAGTATATCTCTTTTGAGCCTAACCTGTTTTCCACGAGTTCCAGCTTCGCTTCTGAAGGGGAGGCTCTCTCATATGCCTTCCTGTAGAATTCAAGAGGATAGCCAGACACGCATTCCATGGCATGCACCTCATCATCCACCTCTTCGGGTTTAACATTTACAGTAAGGATGATAGGAATGTCCATCGTTCCTCCTGTGCTGCTTGGATGGTACTCCCTTGAAAAGTTGATAAGCGCGTCAAGCAGCAGCATCGTAGAGTCTTCGTCTCCGTCGCAGTTTCTCCTTCTTGCGCAGATGACATACGGATGCGCAAATCCGACGCTTGCATCAGTAAATCCTATTATCCTGTTTGTTACTCCGCATGAGGTGTGCGGAGATAGTGTTATCACTAGCTTGCCGACAAGATCGCCTATCGTAGAAGCATTGTAGAAGGGCTTCATCCCGTAGAATCTTTCAAGCAGTTCATCAACGAATCTCGATGTCTTGAGGAGATATTCCGCTCCCCTGCGGTTAAGTATTACATCCTGGTGCATCATCTCGACAAGCTGAGTATCTTCCGTGAGTTCATTTCCAAGATAGTCCTTTGTATATCCCAGCTTCCTTGCAGTTTCGACGCTTATGCCCAGCTCTATCGGATAGAAGTGTGTTATGGGCATGTCTGTTGCGTCGAATCTGGATGTGCCGTCCTTGAATATGTATATGTTGTGGAAGGAGCGGAGTATGCCCTTTTCCATAGGTTCCGTGTACCTGTTTGCATTAACCATGCCTTTTACTCCCTTGACTGTCTTAGGCATCTTGCTTATTCCGAGTTTTGTCATTGCGTTTGTTACAAGCTTTGTCAGATCTATTTCCCTTTGATAGTATCCTACGCCATGCACCTCGCACTTGGGGCAGATATCGTCCACTATTGAAGAGCATATCGGGCAGACCTTCTCTACGTATGCGTGCCTTGAACAGTCATAGCAGTAAGGAGCGTCTATTATGCGTTTGCAGCTGCTGCATTTGTATCTGGCTATCTCTACCGACATTTGGTGCTTGAATTTCTTCATGTCGTTTGAATATGCGCTGGATATGTTCCGGTCTCTGCCACCATAAGAGCCTAATGGGAACAGTATGTTTGGCGCTGGTTTCATAAGCCTCTCTTTTGCCTTTTCAGGCCTGCCTATCCTAGCACCCACATAAGTTGATCTTTGTGAAATTTTGAACTCGCTTATTGAATTGACATAATCTAAGACATTAATCTCATCGGTTGGGACAATTTCTTTGTTTACCCCAATCGAAGCAGCAAGAGCTGACCACATCTCTGTGTCTATCAACAGGTACTCTTCAGCTAATTTATGCGGAACGTTTAGCAGTTCAAGCGTTCTTTTTATCTTGCTGTCTGATTTTATCTTCACGTCGGATTCCTCTGTTACTACGCTGTTGCTTTTGATATACTCCCTTAAAGCATCTATTTCCTTGACTGATACTGACTGGAATTCAAATAGGAATTTTGGGTGTATAGGTATGGAATGCTGTATTGAGAGAGAACGGGCATGCTCAAATGTCAGTGTCTTGTGATCTACAACTGATGCAGGATCCTTTTCTCTAAGTTCCAGTTCCCACAGCTCTTCGGTGTAGCTTGGCGGCTTGAGCTGCGTATTCGATTTCTTGAAATCCCCATATGTAACGAGAAGATCCCCTACGTTTATTATCTCTACTACTTTGTCCTTGAGCCTCTCTGCAGTTTCCGAATCGTTTATCCTCAAAGCTGTCCCGTCCTTAAGAGTTACAAAAGGTCCCTCGAGCGAATCTACAGGGGCAGCAACGCAGCCCTTACCAGGGAATTCAACCTTCATCTGCGTGCCTGTAGCGATAAAGCTCTTCATTATTATCATTGTTGCCGGACTTACTCCCTTTGCAGCTATTCCGGTGAACCTTGATCTGCCGTATCTTAGTCTGAATCCTCCTGACATTCCAGGATACGCAAGAATAGGCCTCCCGGCAACTATCTCTTCCAGAAATACAGCCTTGGCATCCTTTATCTCTGCAGTCTTCTTTACATCTACCTTGATTATGTTGTTAAGCCAGTCCCAGTCCAGACCGACCCCTTTTGTTTCCTTGAGCGTCTTCTTTGCCTTCTGCGCTATTCCTTCGCATACTACGAGCGGAACTCCTCCCCTTACCTTATTTGTCATCATGACCTCCTTTCCGCTTGACAGGGTTCTTTTCATGTTTGCATGCACACCGACCTCAAGCGCACCTGGAGGCATGCCGTCTATGCACACCGGGCAGTTCCTGAGTATCTCTCTTATGTCCTGCTCCGGGGGCTTGTACTGAAGCCTTGCTATCCTGTCGTTGTAGAGCTCTATCTCTTCCATATATCTCTCTATCTCATCCTCAGTAGGTTTGTAGTCGCTTATGTTGAAGATCCGCCTGCACTGGTCTGCAAGGGCCACGGAAAGCGCAGCTGCAGTTCCTCCTGCTCCCCTTATAGGACCCGCGTATACTATGCACAAATAATCAGTGTTGTCCCTATTCTTGTATTTTGCAAAGCTGTTTATCCCCTCTGTAGGGGCAACCAGTATGCCCTCGGTAAGAACCGCAACTCCCACTCTGACCGCAAGCTCTATCCTCTTCATCTCTTCGTAGTTCGAGAACCTGTCGTTTGTGCAGATCTCCCTTGCAACATCGAAAGCGAGTTTGTTTCTTGACTGGCCTTTGTCTACAGTGCGGATTATCTCTGTGAGGCCTTCGGTGTTTATCAGTCCCTCTACCCTGCTGGCCAGGTCAGGTGCAGGCTTTATCTCCACGTAGGGTTTGGGGTCGAATCCTTTGGAGCGTGCCTCTGACGCTACATCGTATGCAGCATTGAATTCGTCCCGCATTACCTTGAAGTAAGAATCTATATCCATATTAATCATTGATTAAATTGAAATCCACGTTGTAGAGTTCCATCGTTTTTGTGTTGTATACCGGGAGCACGGCAGGAGTGGGCATGTGCCCTAATTTTATCTGGTAAGAGGTCCTTGCCTGCCAGGTTCCGCTGTTTACTATAAGCGTGCCGTGATAGTCTGCGCTGCCGTTCTTATGCAGGTGGCCCATGTGGAGTATATCAGGCACCTGATCCATTATCATTTGATCTGTTGAAGAAGGGACTATTGGATTGTGGCCATAGACAGGGGAGAGATGCCTACGCTTAAGCACCTCTAGCATCGCTCCTTCAGGCTTGGAATAGCTCAATCCTTTTATCCCGTGGATTACAGAGTCTAATGATGTTCCATGGTATGAGAGTACCTTTATGCCATCTAGCGTAACATATCCCGGATTTGAGATCATGTGTATGTTCTTGAATTTCATCTCCTTCAGAAACTCCTCGGCAAGCTGAGGCTGCGGCTCGGCTCTCTGCATCGCATCGTGATTTCCAGGCAGCATGAACACCTCTATGTTCTCCGGAATTTCGGAGAAGAGTTCAAAGAGGAAGTTGTACTGCCTGTATATGCTCTCTATAGTGAGCTCGGATTCCTGGTTCGGATAGACGCCTATGCCGTCCACAAGATCTCCTCCGACAACTATGTACTTTATCTTTTCTGCTATATCCTGCTTGTAGCTGGTAGACAGGTTTATCCATTTGAGGAAGTTCCTGAACTGCTTTTCAAGGAAGAGCTTCGACCCGGCATGCACATCGGACATGAATGCTATCGACATATCTTCCTCAGTTCTTTTCCTCTGCTTTATAGGTATGTCAGGCCTGATCAACGTGTTTGCCATTATGAATGGGGCAGATATCCTCCCACGCACGCCTACTACTTCGTCCACAAGTAGTTTGTCAGCCTCTGAAAACAGTTGGATCTGCTCCTTTGAGCTCTCCTTGGATGGTTTCAGGAATAGGATTTTTGCTGTGCCAGTTGCATCCTCTATTGTCGCAAGTATATGGCCGTTCTTGGTAGTTATCTTGTCGTACACCATCCCTATTATTCCCAGTTCCCTGCCGTTCATGTATTGCTTTATGCTATCTATGTCCTTCACTACCTCGGCGAACTTTACGTTCCTCCCTGCTATTATCATCGCTTTGAGCCGTTCAAGCCTGTTGTTAAAGTATTCTGCAAAGTCTGCTGCCTTTGCCCCTGTTTTCTTTACTTCGAGGCTCCTTATGGAAAAATTCGATGGCGCCGGAGGCGTGACTCTGGGCTTCTGTATCACAGGCTCGTGTATTATCGCTTCCTGGATACGTGTTTGCATTATCTGTTCCAGTATATCCCTATTGAGGATCTTTGGGCTCTTTTCATCCTTGAAAAAATTGGTGATGTATGCCGTAATTGATTCTAAGTCGGCGCCTTGAAGGTCGCTTTCCTGTAGATCGGAGCTGATTATGGCTATCCCGTTAAGACGTTTTGCAAGCTCAGTTACTACCTCTACCATACTCTCCCCATGATTAGTAGTATGAATAGCACTGCGTTTAATTTATACCTTTTGTAGAACCAGCTACAAATACGTACAAGGAGGTGCTATTTCTTCTCGGACTTTGCCTTCTTTTCTTGGGTAGGCTTCTTGTCAAACGTTGCCTCCTCTATCTCAAGGATCTTTGCAAGCGCAGACCTGTTTTTAATGTCAACCTTGTCCGGAAGGAATTCCAGATGGGCAACGTTGCACTTCCTCTCCTTTGGCCTTATTCCCGTTACTACCATTACGAACTTGCTGTCGACTATCTTCGTTATCGCGGCCTTGCTGCCGGCATCTCTTCCGTTTTTCTTTATGCATACCCTGCCTTCTTCGATTAGTGCCATAAAATCACTTTTAAGCAAAATGAGCAAGTTTCTATATCAGTAAACTCTTTTATTTGTTTGCTTTCCTGAACTCTGCCATTATCATTTCTGCTATGTCATTGGGTTTCTTGTTCTCAGTGTCTATTATCATGTTGAATGGGCTTAGATCCCTGCCGAACTCTATCTGGTATAATCCCTTATAAAGCATGTAATTCTCCTTGTCCCTTACAATTACTGCGTTCTCGCTCTCTACCATTGTTGTGTGGTCGCGCTTTGCCATTCTTTCTGCCCTTTTTGAGGCGCTGCACTGAAGCCACACCTTGAAGCCCTTCTTGGATATCCATGGAGCAGTATAACTCGTCAGTATTATGTTTCCAGAATCTATCTTTGCCTTAATTATCTTGTCTGCCTTTATATCAAATTCAGGATCCTTCTCCCTCTTCTTTAGGAAAGCTATACCGTCTGCCGTGTCCCACCATTCCTCACCAGTCGGGTTGTAACCGTGCTCCTTGGCAAGTTCCTTTAATATGTCTCCGCCACCCAGCATCTTAAGATTTAGTTTATCTGCCAGGAGTCTTGCTACAGTGGTCTTGCCTGCTGCAGGCTCCCCTGATATTATTAATGCATCCATGTTATCGCATAGGCGCGCTTTAATGTGAGATCATCTGCAGGACGTAGTTCTTCTCTCGCATCCCTATGTCGTTGATCTTCATTTCTCCGTTTTCAATCCTGCTTGCAAGCTTTATCACGTTGCTTGAGCATTTTGAGCATAGCACTCCTCCGAATAGCCTTGCGTTTGTCTTTGCGCTCTTGCTTTTGCCCTGGGTTGCCCTAGGTATGCCGTTCAGTTCATTCTTGCATATTGCACAATGAGGAAAAGAACCTTCCTTCCTTTTATAGTGTATAACGTGCCTGTTCTTAGGGGTTACCCTGTCCAGGCGCCTGAAGCTTCTTGATCTGTGCATTGGTTTTGGCATAATATCACTACTAAGTATTCATAATTTGTAGTCTTATTGGGATTGGCTAACATTATTATTGGTTTGGTTTGTCTCTTGCGCCCTTCTCTTGATTACCTTTTTCTTGTCCCTGCTCTGTAGAGTCAAAGACGCTACCATACCGATTACAAAGATAATTGCTATGAAGAACTGCGAATAGGTCAGAGGCATTGATAGTATAGTTAACTCAGGCGTTGTTGCAAGAAAACCACTGAATAAATATGGTAGCAGCAAGTAGAATACTCCGAGGAACATCGGGAAGGTTACTATTAATGGCTTGAACTGTTGCTTCATGTTGTCCATCATCATCTTTGATACCTCTTGCTGCTTCTTCGTATACAGTTCCTTGTCGGTAGCTGCAAGATCCTTAATTTCCTTCAGGCGTTCCTGCATTATAATCTGCACCTCTATCGACTTTAGAGGGTTAGTAAGCTTGCGCTGTATGACTATTGCAATCAGTGCGTAAACGATTCCGATTAGCATCAAATATAGAATCATGTCCATGTTCATTCGCCGAATACTTCTTTTGCTATCTCTTTTACCTGTTGTGCAGCCTCCTTAGCCGTACCTTCTCTATTGTATAATATGTATATTGGAATATTTAAATGCAGGGCTATTGTCGAGATTATAGCAAGGTTTATGCTCCTTTGCTCGTCTATCTCCAGCGGCCCTTCAATCTCTCTTTTCCTTGAACTGTCCAACATTCTTCTCCTTATTATATCATCTGATGATGCGTCCACATATATAATAGCATCGATTTCCAGCTTTCCAAGCTCCCTCATTGAGAATCCTGGGACGTATCGCCTGCCCTGCTTTACCGAGGAGTGCGTGTCTATTATTGAGTTTTTCCTGTCGGACATTATCATGGAGAGCGCTTTCTCCCTTACCTCTATTATGTCGCTGTCGCTCATGTACCTTAGCCGATCCCTGCTCTTGATGTTTTTATGCTCCTCCTTGGCTGCCTTCATCATCACTGTGCCTAGGTTTGTTATAGAGACCGACTTGTTCTTCTTGTTGTAGAGCGCAAGTATGGTGCTCTTTCCTGCCCCTGGAGTGCCTGTAAGTAGTATTTTTTTAGGCATCGAAAGCACCGCCGGTGAGGTTAGTCCTCACCGAAGCCTCCTGCGCCAGGAGGCATGCCTCCCGCTCCTCCGGAAGGCCTTGATCCCTTGGAGCTTATCATGTCGTCTATTCTCAGAATAGAGACAGTTGCCTCTGTTGCGCTCGATATGGCCTGATACTTTACCTTTGTAGGTTCTATCACGCCGAGCTGCTCCATGTCGCTTATCTTGTTAGTGAATATGTCTACTCCGAAGCTTCTTCCTGACTTGCCCTTGTGCTTGCTCCTCAGCTGCACCAGAGTGTCTATAGGATCCATTCCTGCGCTGTCCGCAAGGGTCTTTGGTATCACCTCTGTTGCATCGGCAAACGCCTGTATTGCAAGCTGCTCCCTGCCTCCGACATCTGTTGCCATCTCCCTGAGCTGCATTGCCATCTCTATCTCGGCGCTGCCTCCTCCGGTCACGTACTTGCCAAGCTCTATCGCACTTGTGATAGCGCCCATTACGTCCACTAAAGATCTCTCCACCTCGTCAGCTGTCTGCTTTGTGGAGCCTCTTATGAATATTGTTACGCTCTTAGGATCCTTGCACTTCTCTACGAAGACCATCTGCTCTCCGCTGATCTTTCTTTCGGCGACATCTCCTGCGTGTCCGAGATCTTCTGTTGAGAGGTCGTCAAGGCTTGTTACCAGCCTTGCGCCGGTTGCCTTTGAAATCTTCTCCATGTCAGATTTCTTTACACGCCTTATTGCCATTATCCCTGCTTTTGACAGATAGTGCTGTGCGACATCGTCTATGCCCTTCTGCACGAAGACGACATTGGCTTTTGATTTTGCTATCTTGTCCACCATGTCTTTGAGCATCTTCTCTTCCTGTGCCAGGAAGGCTTGCATCTGCTCAGGCGATGTTATCTCTATCTTTGCCTCTGTCTCGGTCTTCTCTATCTCAAGAGCTACGTCGAGAATGGCTATGTTTGCATTCTTAATGCTCTTTGGCATACCAGGATGAGCTATCTCTTTGTCTATCAGAACGCCGTTTATCAGCTCTGTGTCTATTATGCTTCCGCCCTCTTTCTTCTCGAGCTTTATGAAGTCCTTGTCTATCTTTACCTTTTCTCCTTCTTTTGTAGCAACCTGCTTCACTGCCTTTATCGCTATGTCTGTTAGATGCTTCATTGTCTGATCGTCTCCTATGTTCTTTGAGCCTATGGATATCTGCGCTATCTTCTCAAGCTGCTTCTGGTCGTTTATCGTTACATTGCTTGATATCGAAGCTAGTATCTCTTTTGCCTTTGACGAGGCCATTCCGTAGCCTCTTATTATTGCAGCCGGAGGAACTCCCTGATCCAGCAGGTTTCCTGCATTCCTGAGAAGATCCCCTGCTATTATTACAGCTGTAGTCGTTCCGTCGCCAACCTCTTTGTCCTGCGTCTTTGCTACGTCAACAAGTATTTTTGCTATAGGATGTTCCACATTCATCTCTTCCAGAATCGTCGCTCCGTCGTTTGTGATCACTATGTCGCCAAGTTCGCTCACAAGCATCTTGTCCATTCCCTTAGGGCCAAGAGTTGTCTTTATGATGCTTGCTACAGCATAACCTACGGCTATGTTTGTTCTCTGTGCTTCCCTTCCTAGAATCCTGTTTGCTCCTTCAGGCAGTACAAGATACTGTTGTCCGCCTAGTTTATTTTCAGCCATTTTTTCACCTTTATGATAATATAAGTAGAATTCTTCCTAAAAAGCTAGCTGATTAGGTCATTATCGCATTATTGTTATGCTGCTTAAGATTTTTATAGTTTTCTCTGCAAAGGCGCCTTTTTATACCGCTTTATGCATCAGGACTGGCAGAGAGTGCTGTTTAATCGGCCTTAGCTACGCTCTTTGCAAGCCTGTCAAACTCGTAGAAGAATGACTGCCATGAATAATGGCTTATTATGCGGTTTCTTCCGGCTTTGCCCATTCTTTTCGCCATTGACGGGTTATCAACCACCTGCTGCATTCTTTCTGCCATTTCAGAGTATGAATTTACAAGGAAGCCGGTCTTCCTGTTGAGTATCGTTTCCGTAGGCCCTCCCTCATTTACAGATATGACTGGCTTTGAACTTGCCATTCCTTCCAGCGGAACTATGCCAAAGTCTTCGTTAATGGCTGCGAATAGCACCGCCGTACTTCTTGAATAGAGCTCTGCAAGCTTCTTGTCGCTGGGATTCGGCATGAACCTGATCTTTGCGCTCCCGGCAAGGTTCTTCAGCCTCTGCATATACCTTATGTGCTCCGGATCTTTGGACAGAGTGCCTGCAAGTATTAGGCTGTGATTGCTCTTCGTTTTTTTAACATATTCCTTAAAAGCATTTATCACATACTCCTGCCTTTTGTTCACTACGAATCTTGATGGATATACGAAGTATTTGTCGTCGCCTCCTTCGCTGAACCTCTCATAGTCTATGCCGGGATTTATCACTGTTGATTCTTTCGAGTAGTATTTCTTTATGCGCTGCCTGGTTACCTGGCTGTTCGCCGCAACTTCCTCTATGTTCTTGACTATATTCTTTGCCACTATCTTGTACGCACCGGTCATTGCAGCATAGAGCATCTTCTCCTTGTAGGACCTTTGCATCATCCGCACAGCATATAAGTCATACACCTCTCTTGGAGGGGTGTGGCAGTACCACAGGACATGCTCGTTCTTGTGCCTTATCCACTCACTTGGGGAGATGTGAGGATTTGCCACATCATAATCGTCCTTTATCTTAAGATTGTAGAAATTGTACCCGTATCTCAGTCCCTGGGAGGCCCTGTAAGGAAGCCGGTCTGCAAGTGGAACGTCCTTTCCCACTATTTTAATGTCAGTATCTTTGAATCCCTCGAATGTCGCCGCTTTGTCGTACTCTGTAGTATAGATAGTTGCGTCGTAGTGTTTTGCTATCTCTAATATTACCCGTTCGACTCCTCCTTTTATGTTCAGGTAAGGCTGTATTATCAACAATTTCATCTAAAGACCGAGATTATCCAGGCATTGTCAGGTTGTTGGTCACCCAAGACGCCTTCTGGGTCACATTCGGAAGAGATCCAGTGAAGTTGTTTAGCTTGTATATCATGATTTCATTTGTCGAGTTTATGTAGTTTACCCCTCCTGTGAAGTTTGTCGGGTATACCAGAGTCAGTCCGTTTATGTGACCTAGGAAGAATCCTTTGTAGTAGTTCGACTGGTAAAATTCCGATAATGGATTTGTTATGGTATTGTTAGGTCCGTTCGGAACCATCAGTATCATGAAACTTATGAAGAGTTGACCCTGTATGTCAGACACTCCGCCGTAGAGCACAGGCTGGGATGCAAGCATCATATTCGTCTTGATGCCGTTTGCAGTATAGATATATGTCGGGTTTCCTGAATTGAGGAAGCTTGTTGGCACGCAGTAAGTTGTATTCAGTAATGAGCTTCCTGTAGAGACCAGTCCTTTTATCGCCGTGTTGGTCGAATTGCCATACGCGCAGTAACTGCTTACGCTCTGAGCTATAGTTATTCCACTGCTGGTCTGCTGCACTGGCACATATATGAATGCAGGATCATGTGCCAGCTCGCATGGCGATGTGCCAAGCTGGTATGGTTGTGGCGGGCTTTGCTGTGCGCCCTGACTCTGCGCATACTGCATAGTCGTCTGGTTTGTGTCTATGCATGCCAGGAAGTCCAATGCTCCCCATTTAGGCACAAGTTGATTGTCCATGAGTATGTATCCTGCTTGGTTGGTATTCATGAATTTCGCCAGTTCTGTCGTGTTGTAGCCGTCCTTAGGGCCTAGAACATATTGCGCAGCTGTCGCATAATCAAGCTTTGCAACTGCGTTGTCTCCCCTTATTACCGCATTGCTGTTCCCGAACCAGTTTATCCAGTCACCATAGTCCCACCATGCAAGTATTCTTGGAGCATATGGGCCGACATTCTGCTTCATCCAATTTGTCGCGTTTATCCAGTACCCAGGCACCTGGTTGCAGTACATATCAGCCGTTATGGAACTGTTTATCGTATTGCAGTTTGGATTCAGCATAGATGCAAAGGATGGGGCAGTAAGAACGAATTCTGACAGGAATATTATTATTGCTATGATGAAGATTGCGTTTGTTGGGGTGAAGAAGTTTGGCCACTTTAGTTTGCTGTACTTTGGATACAGCACCATCACTTCGCCGAGTATGGCGCATATAGCGATTATGTAACCTACTCCGAAGTGTGGCAGGTATTTGACTTCGGACATGCCGGCTATTGCCAGTGGCCACACCATTGCCAGTGAAAGGACACTTGTTCGCGAATCCCTGTTATATATAGCATATATCATAAGTGCGGTAAATGCAAGCAGTACGCCCCAGACTAGTATCGCTAGTCCTCCTATATTGAACCCTATCAGGCCGAAGCCTGCAGAGCCGAAATTGTAATTGAACCCTGTTGGTGCATACTCCTGGACTGTCATGAAAAGAGGTATCGAAGGCGTTGTGTAATGGGCGCTGAGTGCCAGATATTTATCGAAAGGCTTTCCTACAGGAGTGAATGCTATCAATAGCATTACAATGATAGCAAATAACGCAAGGAACATAACATATGTGAAAGTGTCTATTTTCTTAAGATAGTTCTTTTCCTTCAGCAGCTTTGGCAGGAATTCAAACGCTGCGACGAATATCAGGGCCAAGGTCGGTATCGCTATGACTATAGGCACGCCGAGGATACTTGAGGTTTGTGAGGTGAGCGTCGCGTTGTATGCGTTATACAGAGCGAAGGTTACGATTATTATGCCTATAAGAAGGGCGTTCATCTTGTAGAAGTCCTTGTTATCGTTTCTCTTCAGTACGTTGATTACTCCCTGCAAAAGTATGTAGAATCCCAGAACTCCTGCGGTAACTGTGTAGTAGTGGGCACCTAGGAAGTTTGATGCAAAGGCTATCCCTGCAAGAATCGTATATCTGTACTCCTTGGGATTATTTATTGCAAGCAGATAAGTGGCATAGAAGAAGAACATTGCGAATATTCCCCATGGCTCGAGCAGCTGCTCACCGGCTATGAAGGTTGTTATCAATGCAGGCATGAAGGTAGCCAGGCTTGCTCCAAGCAGGGCCGGCATCTTCCCGTATTCATAATAAAGGTAGATGAAGACTGCGAACACAAGGAATGCTGCAGTTATCGGCGGATAATAGCTGCTAACTAGGCTAAGGAGATTTGTGTTGACATAATGCGCAGATGCACTTGCCGTGTTTGATATAGTATACCAGTAAGCTTCAATATAAGGCACTAGAGGCTGCAGCCTGTGCATTGAATTTGGAAGGAAGCCGGGCCATGCAGCGTTGTCATACAGCAGCTGGTATCCGTGCACAAGGATGTACTCTGTGCTTATCATGTCGTAATATGGATCGAATTCGAAGTAAGTGGGTGAGACAGCTATGTTTGCTATTCTCGTCAAGAATGTTATGAGCATTAGTGCTATCAGCCCCAGGTATACGAGATTTATTGATGAGCCCCTCCCGGTTTCCTTAGGCTTTTCCCCTATGAGCTCCTGCTCCTCGGTTTCATGTTCTTCGTAAAGCCTCCTCTCCTCCTTTGCATGCCTGTCCTCTATATTTCTCCTTTCCTCCGGACCTATGTCTTTTAACGATGAAAGCTCTTCAGCATGCCTGTTGAACAGGTATTCCTCGTCCTTCTCGTGCGCCTTTACAATCTTGAGCACTGCGCTGTTTGTTGCTGCCCTCTCCCTCAGGCTGTGCAGCCTCTTCTTATAATCAAGCTCAATCTCTTTGTTTATGGATTGTTTGCCTGCCTTTGGCTTTGGCGCTCCGAGTGCTGAAAGGTCTATGGCACCCTCCCTTATGGAAAGTACTAGTCCTATTATTGAAAGTATTACTACGTTTACATCATACAGCCCTGCAGAGAATGCGAATACTGGAGAGATAGGTATCAGATAAGCCTCAAGCCATATCATTGTCGGTGGGAAGATCAGTCCGAAGGCTATCCCGAACATGAATATGAAAAGCTTGTTCATCCTGGTCCTGTGTAGTAGAGCTAGCGCAAGGAGGAATCCAGGAACTATGACGCTTATTATCCCTATAAAGAGTGCTAATATAAACAGCATATGACCATTCTTTGATAATTTGCATTATTAAAGGTAAATGTTCTATTTACAATACAGAAGATACATTAGTCGTATTAATAAAAGTGTATGTTACTTTTAGGCAGAGTGCTTCTATGCGTGGCAAAGTTTCAGTAATAGGTGCGGGGACCGCAGGTTTGGTAGCAGGCAGAGAACTTGCTGGCAGAGGAGTGCACACTGTGATATATGATCAGAAGACAGAGCTTGGGCTTCCTGTAAGAGCATCTGGAATAATATCCATAAACGGATTGAAGATGTCTGGGATAGCTTATGAGAGCGCTGTAACAAACACATTGCGCGGGGCGAGGATACATGCAGGTAAAAGAATCATGCGCATATCTGCTAAAGAGCCTGTGGCAAAGGTGCTTGACAGGAAGAAGCTTGCAGACATATGCGCAGATGAAGCAGAGCATGCTGGAGCTGTAATAAAAAAGGGAGTGAGGATAAATGGCACAGCGATTGGAAAGCTGCATAAGGATTCGATAATTGTTGGGGCTGATGGAGCAGTATCTGCTGTAGCAAAGCACTTTGGCATGGGGCCCATAGGCAGATATGTGCTTACATATAAGGCTGAATTCAACGTAGATGTTGATGAGCCTGGCTATGTGGACCTGTTTTTTGACAAGAAGGCGTTTCCCGGACTTTTTGCGTGGATGTGCCCAAATGCAAAGGATGTGCTGGAAGTGGGTGTTGGCATAGATTCTTCAAAAGGAAATGCAAGAAAGGCTCTTGACAGATTCCTTGCGCTGAAAGAGGTGACTGATGCCGTTGGCAGTGCAAAGATGATAGATAACGGAGCGAGCATGATACCTCTGCAGATGCGCAGGAGGATAGTTAATCCTGAAAAAAGGGTGCTCCTCGTAGGAGATGCAGCCGGACAGGTAAAGGGAACCACCGGAGGTGGAATAGTTTATGGTTCAGCTGCTGCGATAATGGCTGCGCGTGCGATATGCGACAGCATTACATCTGGAAAGAGCCTTGCAGAGTATGAGAAAGCGTTCGCAAAGAAATATGGCAAGGATCTTAAGCTGCATACGCACATAAACAACTTTTATTCCTCGTTGGATGGCAATTCGATAGGCAGGCTGATAAGCGTGATGAATTTTCTAGGTATGGATTCTTTCATATCGAAATATGGAGATATGGATCATCCTTCCCTGCTGATAAAAAGATTCTTTACAAGGAAGCCTGCGTGATTCACTCCTGTTTGCCCTCTCCTATCAGTTTCTTCCCGAGCTCCTCCCTCCTGGCCATGTCCTGCTTTACCTTTTCGTAATCCTCTTTTGACAATACATTTCCAAGTATATACTCGGAGAACTGAGCCGATATCTGCGCTATGTTAATCATTATGGCCTGCAAGTCATTGTGTTTAAGATAATATTCCTTATCAGGTTTCAGCACCTCTATTCCTGCTGGGACAAAATTGAAGGATATGTTTAGCAGGGTCCAGAGGTCTTTTACAAGAATGGTTACCACTGCGTTGGTCGTGTAGAGGTTATCTACCTTCAACGGCTCTGCTATCTCTCCTGCACAGTATACTACGCCGGGGAATTTTAACAGCCTGTTGCTTATCATATCGGTCATCAACGGCTGCAGATCCTCCTCCTTCTCGCTATGCATGTCGAAATATGCCTTAGCAAGTATTCCGCCGTTCTCTATTGTCCTTCTTGTTACTTCGTCGAGCTCTGATTTAGCCATTTTACAAACCAGCTTTTATTTTTGATACGGCCTCTTCCGGACCTATCTGTGTCTCCTCATTTTTATACATGTTCTTTAGCGTTATCAACCCGGTCTGCACCTCTGAAGGGCCTATTATGCAGACATATTTTATACTCAGTGTGTTTACGTATTCCAATTGCTTGCTGATGTTCCTCTGAGTCATGTTCAGGTCGACATTTATGCCGGAATTTCTGAATATGTTTGCAACCTCTATCGCATATTTTATTGATTCATTGTCCATGTAGGAGATATAGACATCTGCATAGGTCTTTGCTCCGGATTTTGCTTCGAGTAATTCTACAACCCTGCTTATCCCTATTGAAGACCCTACTGCAGGAGTATGCACCTTCGAATATTTCTCTATCAGGCTGTCATACCTGCCTCCTGAAGCTATTGCAAGCGTCTTCTTTCCTGATGTCGTAGCAGTAATCTCCCATACCGTATCTGTATAGTAATCCAGTCCGCGTATTACTGAAAGGTCGATTGATAATTCGCCGTTTATATGGTAGAGTCCTAGCAGCGATATCAGATTGCGCATCTTTTCAACTGTCGCTTTTGTGGAATCCGTATTCGCCTCTATCCTTGTGAGCTTCTGCTGCGTGCCCTCTTCCACCTTTATGAAGTTCAGCAGTTGTTCTGCCGTATCCTTGCTTACTCCGATAGCATCCATCTGCTTCAATATCTCTTCAGCGCTTAGCTTTGCCAATTTGTCCAGTATGCGCATCGCCTGCAACTGCTTGTCCTTCGGGATTGCAAACTTGTCCATTATTGCAGATAGTAGTATTCGGTTGTTCAGCAGTATCGTGTAATCAGTTATGCCTATGCCCTCCAGGGCAAGTGCTGTTGCAGCTATTACCTCAGCTTCAGCAGTTATTTCCGAGCTTCCTATCACATCAAGGTCTGCCTGTATGAACTCTCTTCCGCGCATGAACTGCGGCTCGTCCCTGCGCCATGCCTCTGCTATCATGTACCTTTTGAATGGCAGGGCCGTTCCCTTGTTCATTGCAAAGTATCTTGCAGTAGGCACCGTAAGGTCGTACCTCAGTCCTGCTTCCTTTCCGTCAAGTAGGAAGATCTCATTATTTGCATCACTGCCGTATATCTTTGAGCTCAGCACCTCTATTTTTTCTATTGCAGGAGTAGTTATTGGGTAGAAGCCGAATTTCCTAAAAGTATCCTCTACTTTAGAGATTATTGCTTTCAGGCGCATGCTCTCTTTTGGCCCATAATCCTTTGTTCCGCGGGGAAGTTCAAGAGTCATCTTTATCATTTATTATAAGTTGTTGACGACCCACTTCCTGAAAGCTTCTTTTGGAAGGGCGCCGACTGACATTGCCTTCACTACTCCCTTTTCAAAAAGGAGAACTGTCGGGATGCCCATTATGTCGTATTTTTGCACTATCTCCTGGTTTTGATCTGCATCAAGCTTGTAGAATGTCGCCTTGCTAACAAAATCCTTTGATACCTCTTCTATTACTGGGGAGAATATTCTGCAGGGACCGCACCAGGTAGCCCATATATCCACTATAACAGGCTTGCTTGAACGCATGACTTTCTCTTCGAACTGCTTTCCATCTAGATCTTCTATCATATATAACACCACAAATAGCAAAGGACATATTGCTGTGAATGATTATAAACGTTAGGATTTTTACCTTTGGCAATTATATACTTTTACATGCAGAATGTATGAGATGATGAGCTGAAGGTCTGAGTAGTGATGACGATCTTGAGTGCTGATTAAATGGCAAAACTATCAAGGAAAGCGATAAAAGAGCTTGTCAAGAGTCATTTCAAGGCAAGGATAACCGATGGCGGGGCTGACAAGATAGCTGCGATACTAGAAAAGGAAGCTGAGAAGATATCTGCATTTGCGGTGCAGAATGCAAAGCGCTCCAAGAGAGACAGAATTACGAAGGAGGATATAGAAAAATACGTGATTAAGAAGGGGAGCTGATGAAGTTTTTCAGGAGCAGTGATACGCGCCTTAGAAGCGATTTTTACAGCAGGAACGGCGCAGATATATGCATCCTTATAGAGAATACGCAGAATGGGATGCTATTCACCGAGTTCAACAGACGCGGACTTGTGGAAAAGCAGCTTTATGTCAAGCCCGGAGATTCTAATTACTCCGAAATAGTAAGTATCATGGATGTCTCTGACGCTGGAGGATATACAGGGTTGGCAGTGGATGCGAACTGTACCGCATGCGGCGGAGAGGTTGTCAGGGAGCTCGACCTCGTACATCCATCAGTTATAACCCATGTCCCTGTCGTTCCCGTATATATATGCAGGAAGTGCAGCAAACGTTTTTACTCGATGACGGATGATTATCTGAAGAGCCTCGTGGCTAGCAGGAAGGAGCTGTTTGATGAAAAGGATCTTAAGGAACTCTCGGAAAACGAGAGCATGTTCGTAAGCACTCTGCAGGAGTACATAATAAGAATTTTTGCCTCTAAGAAAGTAAGCAGAATCAGATGATTGAATGGGAGTTATGATTTCTGAGTTTTATGGGAAGAAGGTCCTCTCGGTTTCTGGCAACATGCTTGGCGAGATAAAGGAGGTTGTTGTTGATATTGACAACGCGGCGGTTTCACACCTACTTCTAAGCGAGATGAGCAAGCTGACCAAGAGCAGCGATTTGCGCACCGACTTCCTTAAGAATAGCATAGAGTACAAGAGAGTAAAGAAGGTCGCAGAACTCATTATAGTGGGGGACAGAGTCTAATCTGTTGATACTTCCCTTACTATAGTTGATCTTTTCTTTGCAAGGACCCTGTAACCGCAGTATGGGCACCTTACAAACTTTTCTATCGACTTTACCTCTTTTCCGCAATGCATGCATATATATGCCATAATTATCACTTTGAACGTTTCTTTGTCATGGTCTTCAGCCATTTCACAAATTCCCTGTGTAGCTCAGATATTCCGGTGTCCATGACCCTTATCTTAAGCTCCGCCTTATACTCCTCCTCATTGAGGGAGAGTACTGGTTCGTATCTGTCGAGCCTTGCAAACTGCACTTCGGCCCAGTGTATTCTTCCTTTCAAGTAGTCCTTGACAACCTCGTCAGTCATTGGAAGCGATGAGAAGCTGTAGAGGAAGCCGTCGCACCAGTAAAGTGGCATTGTGCCTGCAGGCGTCACTCTTCCGCGCATTATGCTGTCCTGATCTACCTCTAGTATATCGTGGACGATAAGAGACTGCAAAGGTGAATAGGTTATTTCAACCATTTGTCGCACCAGATTTTATCCTCTGCAATATGTGTATGGCATTCTCCCCTGATGGAGTCTTCAGAGTGTATGCTCCTCCTGCAAACACTGCGTTGCAGTGCCTGCACTTCCATATTGCGTTTCCCTGCCTCTTTACAGCCGTCCTTCCGCAGACCTCGCACATGTATCTAGCGCTTTTGTCTGCCTGGACAGATGCCTTTCTCTTTCTCAATACTACTCCGTATCTTATGCTGCTGTTTGACATATCATTCACCTAATGTTTTTTCCATCAATGATTTCAGCTCATTGTGCTTCTCAAACGACATTGCGACCGCTGCGGTGAGCTCCTGGAGAGTGAAACCTCCTCTAAGCCCTTTCTGCATGGCGCGTATCTCCTTTCCGTCATTTGCTATTGTGACTCTTGCGTCCATGAACATCTCCTCATTCCCGTCCGGATCTATGAATACCTTGTTAGCAACCTTTGCAAAGGTGCATGAAGTTATTATACCATTTGTCTTTAGCTTGTCTTTTATTCCTTCGCTTATTACCTTCTCTCCTTCAAGCTTCGGCATCCTTGCGCTTAACAGGGCTACTGTGGCTGCAATCGTACCTGCATCGAATAGATTTCCGTCATAGTTTATAACATATATATCTACGAAAACGTCCCAGACCTTTCCCTCTTCTATGAAGAGTGCAGCAGTGTCTATTATGCCTGCTGCCCTTATTCCGCGGTCTATGACCCTTGCTATTTCTACGGCTTCTGGGGAAGGAGGACCTGTTTCATAATCCTCTGATGCCATCGGCAGCAGCTCTGCAGATGTTATCAGATTGCCTTCGTTAGGCTTGTCGTGCATCGGTTCTCCTACCGTTATCTTAACTCCGCACAGTACCTTGGTGTTTCCAAGGACCACTTGCGCAGATCCCTCTGCGTGCGGTATCACATTCTTTGTGATTTCCATTTCTCTGTACTCATCAAGCGCTCTTCCGAATTCGCGCTTGTTGTTCGCTATCAAGTCCGATATGAACTCCTTTGTTGCTGATGGTATGCGCATAAAATCATTTCTCGTATCTTCCTATTATATCCTGGTATGGCTTCTTTATCGCTTCTTCCTGAATCTGGCGTATCTGCTTTCCAGATTCAATTACCATGTCCATTGCTTCCTTGAACTGCTCCTTTGTAAATGAGCCGTCCATCTGCAGCAGCAGCACCTCATTTGTAAGAGGCTTTACTGCGACAGGCATGTCTGCATCCGAATAATTGTCCTCAATCATATCAAGGTCAAGCACCACAGTCTCTCCTATCTTGCCTGCAGATACTGCATAAGGGACATCGGTCATAGGTATGCCAGACAGAGCCATCGCAACTGCAGCAGCAGTTATCCCTGCTGCGCGCGTGCCTCCGTCACCCTGCAACACCTCGACATATATGTCGATTTGTGTTCCTGGGAACATCTCAAGCATCACTACATTCTCGAATACCTCCTTTGTAACTTTTGATATCTCTGTAGAACGTCTGTTTGGACCTGTCCTCCCGTGGCCTTCCAATGATGAGAACGGAGCCATCATGTACCTGCATTTTATCACGGCCCTTTCCGGATCTGAGGTGTGCTTAGGCAGCGCCTCCTTCGGTCCGTGTACAGCTGCTATAATCTTGTTGTTGCCCCATTCCACATATGCCGATCCTGCAGCGTTCTTCACTACGTTAGACTCAATTTTCAGACTGCGGAGGTCCTTGGCTCCTCTGCCGTCTAGTCTCTTTCCATTTATCATTAATTCTGGTTTTTCTCCTGATCCTGACATTTCAACTACCTTTTGATAACATTTCTTTTATTCTGTCCGTGAGGCCCGTCGTGTGCGCCTCTTCCTGAATCCTTAGTATCGCATCCATTGCAAGCTGCGTGTTCCCACCCTTCAGCCAGATGACTCCGTTGTGCCCTACTATTATTGTGGATTTAGTGCTTGCGGAGAGTTCCCTTAGCATGTTGTTGCCCTTTCCAAGCACTCTTGGAACCTTTGAAGGCGTTATGGAAAATACCTTTCCTCCTGACAGTTTCCTTGGGCGCATCAGTACAACGGTCTGCGTCTTGTCAAGCTCCTTTACAGATGCCTCTACAAGATCACCCTTGTTCAGCTGCTCCTGTACGAATTTGGATATCAGAAGGCCTTTGTATGGTGAATTTAGAGTTACATTGTAGGTGTTCAGTCTGTCTTCCTCTATCACTCCCACTACAGTATCGCCGTATGCAGGGTGCCACAATCCCTCTAAAGGTATAAGCATGCTCTTTTCATCGTTGTAAAGTCCCACTATCATAGAGTAGGTCTTTCCATTGTGTATCAGCGTATTGTGCATTCTTACCGCGGTGTCGCTGATCTTTTCTCCCGGTATTACTATTCTTTGCATATTTTCACTTTATTCTAGATTTCTTGTTGTAACATTTCCTTTTGTTGCGTTGTTTATCTTCTCGAAGAATTCACCTTGCAAGCCTGCAGGGAATTCCAGTACGCACTTGAGCGAGCCGTTAGGCTGCCATTCCTCTGATTTCAATCCGTACTGCTTGAGCGTTCCATAGCATCTGTTTGTATATTCAGCAGGTATGCATACCTCGATCTTCATTGTCGCGAACTTTATAGGCAGCTTCAGGCTGAGCTTCTTGACGATGTCGTCTACCTGCTCATTGGCGCCTTTGAAAGGATCTATAGTAATCCTTGCTTCATGCATCGCGTTCTCGATTCTCTGCGGCGGATGTGGGGCCTTGGTCCTTGGATCTATCGAATTACGCGCTATTATGTTTATTATCTGCCTCTTCTTATCTTCCATGAGTTTGCTTTTCTGTTCCGTGGTTACCGGCACATTTCCGTGCTTGAGTATGAACTCTGCTACTTTTGAGATGTCAGTCGTATTAAATATCTTCTTTATCTTGTCCTGGCTTTGGCGCTCTCCTTTGTTTGCATCAGAAAATACCTCTTCTGCTTCCAGTACCTTCATCGGATCGTTGAGCTTGCCGGTTATGAAATCGTAAGCCTTGTCCGAATCAACAAATATTTCGAAGTCTTCTCCTGAATGAGAGTATTTTGCTATTACTGTTTTGGACATGCTGTCACTGTCATATGTATTCTTTAGTCTTCTCCTTGGAAAGCAGTGAGAAGCCATCCTTTTCGTTCACATAGCCTATGTCAAGATTGTCTTCTGTGAGTTTTCCTTCGCTCACTTTCTTTATTACCTTGACTCCGAGAGCCAGTGCCTTGTCAAGCGACATGTCATCCTCATATTCCTTGATGAGTAGATCCATTGCCACTTTCTTTCCTGAACCTATAGCATCTGCCTTGTATCCAAGGAATGATGCTCCTGGCTCTATCTCGAAGAGCCTAGGTCCGTGATCGTCAATTCCGCCTAGAAGGAGCGAGACTGCATATGGGCGCATTCCTCCGTATTGCGTAGCCTGCATCATATATGAAGAGATGTTCTTTGAAAGTGATTCTATAGACTTTATCTCGTCGAAAAGCATTCTGTGGTTCTGGGTGCTTGATCTTGCAGTGTCTATTATGTGCAGTCCGTCTGATACCATTCCAGAATATGTTGCGCATATGCGTGAGTCTATCCTGAATACCTTCTGTATAGTGCTCGGCACTGCCAGAGGGTCGTTTATGTTCTTGTGCGCCACAAGTACTACGTTGTCCTTTCCTACTATCCCTATAGAGGTTGCGCCCTTTCTTACTGCTTCCTTCGCATACTCTACCTGAAAGAGCCTTCCGTCTGGATTGAACATCACTCCTCTATCATAAGCTTGCACGTTTGGGTACATAGATTACACCACATATACACTTTGCATATATAATTAGCAATTTTAGTATAAAATAGCAATCGTATTTAGGGGTTTACCCTTAAATACCTTTTGATTACGTGCCTGAATAGGTACAAGCACTGAGGCTAACTTAAGCAGAGTTTTTACTAGACTAATTAGTAGTCCAGCCTATTTTACTTACGTAGTAAATATGTCCTCCAAGACCGCTATCCCATATTCCTGTCTTGTAGAAAGCAGTTTTCTGATAGCTCATGATTTCGCTAGGCACATGCGTAGAAGCATTTATCCCAGGCCCTGCAATAGTGAACGTACCGATGGCATTGCTCTGATTGTTGCCTATCGTGTATGCGCCTGCAGGTATCCCTGGACCGTAGATAAAGCCGCCTTCTTCGACTATTGCTGGCCCTGAATCTATTGAAGTCACTGTTAGAACATTTCCAGATATTGAACCTGTGAATGTGCACTGTCCGATACCGAGAGTTGTAAGGGGTATTTTGAGAGTCTCCCAGGTGTTTACCTTAGGATAACCTATAGGACCATATATGAATGCATTTGAATCATTATATGTCATCCACCCGTATAAGTCTCCTGGAGGGAGGCGGACGAATTGGTCTACTCCTAGAGTATAATTTATGGACGGACCAGGATTAACTTCTATTATCGCATATTTGAATGCCCCAATACCAAAGGTAAGGTCTGGAGATCTGGGAGGGTTTGCCACTATTAGCAGTCCGCCTCCATGGCCGATAGTGTTTGCCTGGATAACGTAAGGTGCATTTACTGCAGGCGGATCTCCAGCCGTGCTGAAAAAGTTGAAAGTGCCTCCTCCGTAATTGTAGTTAGCATACCCCCAATCCGAATAGCCGTTGTAGTATCCGTATGAAGTGTAATTAGTGTCCATAGGACCTGACTGGTTATGCGAGTCGACAGCAGCTACTGCATAAGAGTATGCCGTTATGGTTGAATTGAAAAATTTGTTGTCGCTATTTGTGGCATTGCTGTCTATGAATTGCCATGCTGTGAAAGTTACTGGAGAATTCGCGCTGCCTGCTGTCTGAGGAATATTCACATAATAGCTACCAATACCTCCAGGCGTGCCGTTAATTTGATGACCATTATTTGTAATGTTGATTATCGTCTGTGCTGCAACTCCAGTTGCATTGTAGTCGGCTCCTTCGACTATTGTCCCTGAGATTATGTTTGTTACAGTTAATATATCGCCGTTGATATATCCTTGGAATTTGGTAGGAGCATTTACCGTAGCGTATGCCACTCCGTTCCTGTATATTTCATAGTACGCTATTGGATAAGTGCCATTTGTTGCTGCAGACCATTGTATTGTTTGGTAATTTGTAAGAGAATATACGTTTTGGACATAGTTGCCTTGAAAAAGGTAAAAACCGTTGCTATTGTTCCAGCCTTGGTTTACAAGAATAAGGTTTGTTGGGGCTGAAGGAAATGAATATATGCCCGTTAGGATGTTAACTTCTGTCAGTTTAACAGGAGGAGTAACTTGTCCAAGCATATTTATATGGCTGTTAGATATGCTGATTATTGTCGCTGCTGCAAATAGAATTATAATTGCAGTAATAAAGTAAAGATCTGTCCCTATTATGCGTTTGTATCCCGGTTCATCTCTTGAATCTTCTGTCCTGTTTGTATCTCCAAGACCGGAAGAAGCGTCTGTAGAAGAGGGCGTACTGTTTATTTTAGAATCTGCCGTAGCGGTGCTTCCTGGCAGCACCGTAGGCGGGATTTTGCCTCTTTTTATGCGCCGATATTCATAAAATACAATTGCTACTACTGCTATTATACTTGCGACAACTACTGCAGTTATGCCCCCTGAATAATGTGAAGCTCCAGCTGTCTTGGTGCTGTTTGCATGATTATTGACAGTTGTTACTGGAACTGACGTGGCAGGTATTGTGCTTGAGGTTGTGTTGCTTATTACTTTTGCTTCGAATAGTCCGACGATTGGATCAGCAGATATGTTGAATTCTGTGGTACAGGTAGCAGAATTTATTGAAAGAGTAGTTATCTTGACCCATACTCCGTTTTCATATATGAACGCCGACTGCCTTGATGATGGTATGCTGCAATTGTATCTTATGGATAGGTTCAGTGATAGGCTCTGGTTTACAGGAGTGGTGTTTTCGGTTATGTTCAGCAGCCTTATCTTGACGTAGTTTGCTGGCAGAGACATGTTTGCAGTCACGTTCAGTACAGATAATTTGCCTTTTATTGTATTGGGAGATTTTGAATTTAGATATCTTATGCCAATGATTACGTTATCCGCAGCAAGATTGAATACTTCAGGCTTCAAGTATGTCACGTTTATTCCGATTGTTGGATTTGATTCGTTTGTAGTAACGCTGACTGGTGTTATATGCGTCGGGATGGATTCGTTAGTATATATGTACACCGCAGCAGTATCGACTATCGGCAGGTACGATATCGAATTGAGGTTAAGCAGGTAGTTGCTCGAGCCTGTAAGTGATACCGGCTGATTAACGTTGAGCGTGTACGAATATCCATTCACAGATATGTCTACCAACGTTGGGGATATCGAGTTCAGTGTTATGTCGAACATCTTGCCATTTATCTCAACATTCTCTGTGTTGTCTTGCGAGAAGTTTAGTATCTTCCAGCCATGCACGCTGGAGGTGTTGTACGGCACTACTGAAGGCTTGAATGAACCTCCTCCACCACTGCCTCCGCCTCCACCACTGCTTCCTCCGCCGCTTGATACAGTGGTTGTTGTAGACGTTGTTGATGATGTGGAAGAGGTGGAAGTCGTAGATGTTGTGGTAGAAGTTGGTGGAGTACCACTTACGGTTATTGTAGTAACATTCACACTGTTTGCTTTTTCAGAAAAATATGCAGAATCGGTTATCAATACATTTGCCGATATCGTGTTCCCATAAGCTACAGGTGGCACTTTCCACAGGAAGGCGTTGCTTGTCACAGTTATTCCTGTATAAAGAGCATTTGCCATTACTGTATGCGTTATCGTATTGAATACAAGGTAATTTGCAGTGTACGCAGATGTTCCTCCGGACCACGAGGTTGAGAATAATTCATATTGTGTAGTATTTACTGAGGGTGTGTTGCTTGCTGTAATGGAAGGGAGGTTTAATGCAGAGCTTACGAGCACCACATCGTTTTGAGACAGTTGGGTGACCGGCGTGTTTGAAGAATCAGTCACTATAATGCAGTAGCTGTTTGAAGTTGCAGGACTTACCTGTAGGCTATTTGATGCTGTAGACAACCCATAGTATGCTGCTAGAGTATTTGAGCTGTCCTGAGCGCAGGTGTTTCCTGATGGTCCGGTATACCAGATTGCGTTATATGGGACGTTTCCGCCTACTAACGAAGCCGTAAGCGTTATTGCCTGCCCGAAGTCTATTGTTGGATTAGATGGAGTTATTATAGGGACCTGTAATGGAGTATTGATTATTATATTGCTACTGGTGCTGTTTGCCACTTCTTCTCCGGGGTTTACGACCAGTACCTTTCCTGAATATAATGAGTAGTTCAGTATGTACATGTACGTGCCTGAAGAGGAGAATGCCATGCCCATCGGATCGTAGCTGTTCAGTGCCTCTGCGCCTAGCACCGAATTGGTTGCTGTGTTGATTATCACTACGTTGTGCGCATAAGGATTTGACACGTAGGCATAGGTTCCTACCGGAGCTATCGCCACGGACTCGGGCTGGCTGAAGCCTGAGATTATCGAACCAGTGATTGTGTTTGAATTAGTATTGACTATCACTACGTTGTTGGAAGCGGAATTTGTGATGTACGCAAATGTTCCTGAATGGGAGAATGATATCCCTTCGGGACCGCTCAGACCGGAGGTTATTGAACTTGTTATTGTGCCTGTCGCAGTGTTAATCACCACCACATTGTTGCTTCCAAGATTTGCCACATAGGCATATGTTCCTGAAGGGGAGAAGGCTACTCCTGTCGGAGAACTGAATCCTGAATTCAGAAGTTCTGATACTGTATTTGTAGTAGTATTTATCACAGATACGTTGTTATCGTTAAGATTTGTCACATAGGCATATGCGCCGTTGGGCGAGATGGCTACCTCCTGCGGATCTGTGTCTTTTAATATTGCGCTGATTATCGAATTTGTTGTAGTGTTGATTATCACTATGTCCTCGCCGGTGGGGTTTGTTACATATGCGTATTTGCCGGACGGAGCGAAGGAAGTAGATACAGGATAGTAGAACCCCTGAGTTATGGAGTTGCTACTTATGATGTTGCTTATCGAATAAATCTCGGGAGAATTGTCCGTCACATAGGCGCAGTAGTAGGTATTTGCTGATGGGGTTACAGAAGAGAAGTCAGCCGAGTTTGCAGATACGGCAGTTTCCTGCTGCACAAACGTAGAATACGCGTTGCATGATGGAGTTAAGGAGGAGAAAAGCGATACATCATATGGAGATGTTCCGCCTGACCATGAAACCGTAAAGGTTACTGGAGAACCTGAATTTATTGTCACTTTTGCAGGAGAGAGGGTCACGCTGGTAATAGAGGCATTTGTAAAAGCAGGAAGAACTGTTATTGCAATTATGGCGACGGCCACATAAACTGTCAATGTCCCAATATTGTTAGAATCGTAAACGTGCATCAGTTTACCGAGATATATTTAGAATATGTGTCTTTATAAGTTTGACTTTAAATCGCGAGCACACTGCATTATTCAGTCATTATAAACTTCGTCTCTTATTTATATAATAAACGACAGCCAGTATGGCTATAACTACTATCACTATTGCAATTACCCAAAATATGTTAATGCCTGGTTGCTGTTGAGTCGTATTTGATATAATTGTTGCAACAGTAGTGTTTGTAGTGGAGGTTACGTTTGTTGAATTAGAATGTGTCAAATATAGTACTGCAATGATAGGGTCTGCAGGAGCTTCAAACGTTATGGTGCAGGCTGCAACATTAACTGTGAACGGGGTTATTTCCTTCCATATATTATTCATCAGTAGGTATGGGTAGATGTCCGAAGGCCTAGCATTGCACCGGTAGTGTATTGTCAGGTTTGACATTATACTGCTGTTGCTGAATGAGTAATTTATTGCCCTTATTATTTCACTGTTTGAACTGATGTATGTTGAGGTGGCATTGCTGGCAGTTACATTGAAGCATGATGAAGCCGATGGTTTGAAGTAGAAGGTTGAGTTTAGCAAAGGATAATTTACACTATAGCCATGTGTGTCATTGCACACATGGACCGTTGTACCTGATGCTGTTATTACAGGCACAGTTATCTCGGTAGTTGTGGTTGACGCAGTGGTTGTTGTAGCTGTGGTAGTCGAAGATGATGTTATTGTTGTTGCCCCAGGCAGGTGACCGAAGAAGCCCGTAGATCCTCCTGCATAAGGGTTGGTTACCTGCTTTGATGTGGAATTAAGCGCGATGTTTACCACGGCATTTGATGTCAGGTGCGTTTCCTGAGATAAAGCAGAATCTGTTATGCCGACGCAGTAGCTGTTTGAAGTTGCAGGACTTACCTGTAGGCTATTTGAGGTTCCTAATATTCCAGCATATGTTGCAAGGACGTTTGCACTGTCCTGCGAACAGGTATTTCCCATAGGGCCAGTATACCATGTGACAGTATAAGGACTGCTTCCTCCGGACCACGCTGCTGTCAGCGTAGCACTCTGACCATAGTCAACTGTTGATGATACAGGAGAAAGTGTCGGGACTGCCAGGGCGGGGTTTACTGTAACTTCACTGTTTATCGAGTTAGTAGTAGATACTGTTGCAGCGGAATCCGATACAGATATGCAGTAGTATGTGGCTGTGGTTGGGCTGACCGAACTGAATATTGTGCTTCCTGAGGTTAGACTACCCTGCGTCTGTACTAAGGTGCTGCCTGAATTACAAGTTGAGGTTGTTGAAGAATAGAGTTTTGCAGTATAGTCTGGAGTTCCGCCGGACCATGTGCCGCTGAAGGTTACTGACTGTCCGCTGTCTATTGAAGGATTGGATGGAGAGATTAATGGTGCTGAAAGGGCAGGATTTACTGTTATTTCCTCTGTTATGCTGTTGGTTGTCAATGCCTTTGTATTGATGATCATTACATTATTGGTTCCGTAGTAATCTGATGCATAAGCATATGTACCGCCTGGGGAAAACGCTACTCCTGATGGGTAGTACATGCCAGAGACTATGACGCTTGTTACGGTATTTGTAGCAGTATTGATTACTACTACGTTGTTGCTGTTAAAGTTTGTAACGTAGGCATAGGTTCCTGAAGGGGCAAGTGCCACTCCGTACGGGCCGTTTATTCCTGATGTTATTGAATTAATAACTGAGTTTGAAGCAGTATTGATTATCACTACGTTGCTGCTGCCACTGTTTGCTACATAGGCATAGGTTCCTGAAGGGGAGAAGGCTATGCCAACCGGATAATAAAAACCTGAGGTTATTGCACCTGAAACCGTGTTGGTTGCTGTGTTGATTATTACTATATTGCCGTTGCCAACTCCGCCACATGGAGAACCACAATTTGCCACGTAGGCATATGTACCACTTGGGGAGAAGGCTACGTCTCCTCGTGGTCCGGATATACCAAAGATTATCGCATTTACTACGGTGTTGGTTGCTGTGTTGATTATCACTACATTGTTTGAGTTATAGTTTACGACGTATGCATAGGTTCCGGAAGGGGAGATGGCTACCCCCATGGGTGCATTGAAACCGGAGGTTATTGTGTTTACTACGGTGTTGGTTGCTGTGTTGATTATCACTACATTGTTGGCATTCTGATTTGTAACATATGCATAGGTGCCGGAAGGGGAAAATGCTAGCCCAATTGGTTGGGATAATCCAGATGTTATTGCACTGTTTACAGAATATGAATCTGAAGTGTTATCAGTGATAAATGAACAGTAATAGGTGCTTGAATCTGGGGATATTGAGGAAAACGTTATTGTATTTGATGTAAGTCCAACCGTTTGTTGGACAAGATTGGATTCTGTATCGCATGCTGAAGTTGAAGATGAGTATAATGATGCTCCATAGGTTGAGGTTCCGCCGGACCATGTGGATGATAGCGTAATTGACTGTCCAGCGTCTATTGAAGGATTGGATGGAGATAGTGTAGGGATGGAAAGAGCAGAATTTATGCTTGTATCAACTGTGCTTGAAACAGTCGTTTCAGGAGATGAAGCACTGTCTATTACTTCTATACAGTAACTGTTGGTTGCTGTTGGGCTGACCGATAAAACATCTGAAGTGCCGGTTATTGAAGAATGTGTTGCAATTATATTTGCAGAATCCTGAGTACAGGTATTTCCTGATGGTCCTGTATACCATTTGACCGTATATGTAGGTGTTCCGCCGGACCACGATGCTACCAGAGTAACTGAACTTCCGGAATCCATTTTCGGATTTGATGGGGATAAGGAAGGAATGCCTAGGGCAGGATTTACTGTTATGTTAGAATATATTAGGTTTGTTGTTTCTGCGCCTAGTCCTGGCTTTATTATAGTCACATTGTTGGACCCAGAATTACTTATGTAGACATAATTACCAGACGGAAGAAAGGCTGCTTCTTCCGGGTTGCTGAAACTCACGTGTATCGAACCTTCCACGGTATTGGTAGCTGTGTTAATTATCATCACATTGTCCGCATATTTGTTTACCACATAGGCATAGGTTCCTGAAGGGGAGAAGGATACTCCTTCAGGATCAAAATTGCCAAAACCAGATGTAATGTAACCAGTTACCGTATTGGTTGCTGTGTTGATTATAGCTATGTTGCTACTGCCGCTGTTTGCTACGTAGGCATAGGTGCCGGAAGGGGAAAATGCTACTCCTGACGCACCTCCCGTATCAAATGGGTTGATAACTCCAGTTACCGTATTGGTTGCTGTGCTAATAATTACCACATTGCCGGTGCCTGAATTTGTAACATAGGCGTAGGTGCCGGAAGGGGAGAAGGCTACTCCGTAAGGAGAATTAAGGCTGGAGGTTATCGCATTTACTACGGTGTTGGTTGCTGTGTTGATGATTACTACATTATTAGAGTTCCAGTTCGCAACATAGGCATATGTACCGCCTGGGGAGAATGCTACCTCTTGCGGGTTATTAAACCCAGAAGTTATTGAGTTTATTACAGTGTTAGTTGCTGTGTTTATGATAACTACGTTATTGGTATTCTGGTTCGTCACGTATGCATATGTATTTGATGGGGAGAATGCTACTCCGAGCGGATTATTGAATCCTGAGGTTATCCCAGCGCTTATACTGTAGTTCAAGGATAATTGTGTCACTGCTGGAGATTCTGAGTCCGTCACGCCTATGCAGTAGGAATTGGTTGTCGCAGGGGAGACCAATAGGCTATTTGATGTGCCTGATAGACCCGTGTACGTTGCGAGTGCGTTTGCCGATTCCTGAAGGCAGGTAGTCCCGTCAGGGCCCGTATACCACGTTACAGTATATGGAGAGGTTCCGCCTGACCACGCTGCAGTGATGGTAATGGATTGGCCGCTATCTACGTTAGGATTTGAAGGAGTTATTGAAGATATTGATAATGTAGTAGTTGCAGCTACTGAATATGATAATGAGAGTAGTATTACTACAGATATAGTAAGAGCAAAGTATGATATTAGCTTCATAGGTTAGCCCACTTGTTCATATTATTTAATTATGCGATATTAATAAATGTGGGAGTTTAGCTATGGGAGTTGTTCCGTAAAGGTACCTCAGTAAAAAGGTAAATTCTAGACATCTGTGTTAATGTTCGATTCTTCTCGCCATCTTATATGTGTTCGTTATATTTTCTTTACGGTGTAATTGGGTGAGGAGATACAAGGCAGCTGATTCTTGGAATGATCCTGACTTTGAGGATTCCGAGTATGTGTCTTACACTTTTTTCATCGTCCGTGTCTATGCATAGGTACAAGCGCTGAGGCACAGCCTTCTGGCATTTCCCAGTCTGATCCTTCTGTTTTTCATGCGGGTTTATCTTCTGCAAGGTGACAATTGCCAACAAAAGCATAGTAGCATAGGGTTTGGTTTTGATTAAGCAGATGTCCCTTATTTTAGGGTCACCACTTCCTGTTTGTCCTTAGCCACAGATAAACTAGAATTGCAATCGCTATTATGACAACTACAACTATTGCAACTATCTCCCATGAAGAGGAGTTATTTCCCTGGATTGCTGAAGGAAGAGTAGTCTGCGCAGTTGTTGTATTCAGAGAAGTCGTAGCGTTTGTAGTAGTGTTGGTCGTGATGCCTGATTTGGATGTGTTTAACAGTGCGACAACATGACCTGTAGGGGCTGCAAATGTGACCGTATGCGCTGCGACATTTACTGTGAATGGAGTTATCCCATCCCATGTGCCATTCTTCAGGATGACTGGGAGTAGTACAGATGGTGCAGTACTGCTTGGGTAATAGATAGTCAGGTTTGATAGTATGCGGTTGTTGCTGAATGAGTAATTTATTGCCCTTATTATTTCACTGTTTGAACCGATGTATGTTGAGGAGGCATTGCTGGCAGTTACATTGAAGCATGATGAAGCCGATGGTTTGAAGTAGAAGGTTGAGTTTAGCAAAGGATAATTCACACTGTATCCATGTGTGTCATTGCATATCTGAGCCGTTGTACCTGATGCTGTTATTACAGGCGCAGTTATGACGGCAGAAGTGGTTGGTGCAGTTGTTGTGGCTGTTGTAGTTGAAGATGAGGTTATTGTTGTTGCCCCAGGCAGGTGCCCAAAGAATCCTGTGGATCCGCCTGCATATGGGTTGCTGACTGAAGTTCCAGTGTTTATCATAACTTCAGAGTTTATGCTGTTGGGTATATCCGCTCCTGTATTGATGATTACTACATTGCTAGAGCCAAGGTTTGTTGCATACGCATAGCTTCCTGAAGGAAAGAATGATACTCCTGAAGGCTCGTTGAAGCCAGAGGTTATGGAACCGATTACTGAATTGGTGACCGTGTTGATGATTACTACATTGTTGGAGTTAAAATTTGTTACGTAGGCATAGGTGCCGGAAGGGGAGATGGATACTTCTTCAGGACCGCTGAAGCCAGAGGTTATGGAACCGATTACTGAATTGGTGACCGTGTTGATGATTACTACATTGTTGGTATTCAGATTTGTAACATAGGCATAGGTGCCGGAAGGGGAGAAGGCTACTCCTGCAGGATTGCTGAAGCCAGAGGTTATGGAAGCTGTTACTGAGTTTGTTGCTGTGTTGATGATCACTACATTATTACTACCTTGATTTGCCACGTAGGCATAGGTGCCGGAAGGGGAGAAGGATATTGGATAAGGAATATTGAAACCAGAGGTTATGGAAGCTGTTACTGAGTTTGTTGCTGTGTTTATGATCACTACATTGTCAGGGATGTTGGCAAAAGCACATGTTATATTACAGTTGGTTACGTAGGCATAGGTTCCTGAAGGGGAGATAGATACTCCTTGAATATCACTAAAGCCAGAGGTTATGGAAGCTGTTACTGAATTGGTTGCTGTATTGATGATCACTACATTATCACTACCTTCATTTGCCACGTAGGCTAACGTTCCTGAAGGGGAGATAGATACTCCTGAAGGAGCACTGATGCCAGAGATTATCGCATTTGATATTGAGTAGAAATTTACAATATCGTCTGTAGTAAAGACGCAGTAATAGGTATTTGAATTAGGAGTTACTGGAGAGAACGTGACAGATGTTGTTGAAATGCCTGTGACCTGCTGTACAAGGGTTGATTGTTGGTTGCAGGTTGATGGGGTTGTTGAAGAATACAGGGATGAACCATAAATCGGCGTACCTCCTGTCCATGAAGCTGTAAAGGTTACTGACTGTCCTGAATTTATTGTTGGGTTTGATGGGCTGATTGTTGGAACGGATAAGGCAGGGTTGACTGTTACTACATCATTTGCCGAGAGTTGAGTTACCGGAGTACTGGCTGAATCCGTCACTCCTATGCAGTAGGAGTTTGTAGTAGTAGGAGTTACAGATATGGAGTTGGATGTTAATGACAATCCTGAATGTGTTGCAAGGATGTTTGTACTGTCCTCTGCACAGGTATTCCCTGCAGGTCCTGTATACCACTTGGCTGTGTATGGAGAAGTTCCGCCTGACCATGTTCCTGTAAGTGTTACGCTCTGGCCACCATCTGTTGTTAATAACGCAGGGGTCACGGAACCAACAGTAAGCGCGGGATTTATGGTCAATGAATTTGAAAGGAGAAGAGTGTTGCTGCCGTAGTAGTATATTTTGGTGCCGTTGTCCTGTGCGAATCCGTAGAGGGACCATGTGCCGTAAATGCTGTTAGAGCCTGTACTTTCTGTGTAAGCAACTCCGTTGAAGGTTAGAGAGAGTGTATTGCTGTTCTGAGCGTTTATAGTAAGTGATAGAGCATTTGATGTCTGTGGAAGTTCTTGTATAGATGTTTCTGGAAGGTTTCCGATTACGCTTACATTGTTTGAGTTTTCATTAACCACGTATGCAAGTGTTCCGGAAGGGTTGAAGGCTACACCAACCGGTCCGGAGCCTGTAGTTGCTGTATTTATCACTGTGTTGGTTGCTACGTTGATTACGCTTGCGTTGTTTGAGAAGGAGTTCAACACGTATGCAAGTGTTCCGGAAGGGTTGAAGGCCACACTAAAAGGACTGGTGCCCACGGTTATTGTGTTTATCACTGTGTTGGTTGCTGTGTTGATTACACTTGTGGTATCTGAGCCTTTGTTCACCACATATGCAAGTGTTCCTGAAGGGTTGACGGCCACATTGTATGGAGTTGTGCCAACGGTTATTGTGTTTATCACTGTGTTGGTTGCTGTGTTGATTACACTTATGGTGTTTGAGCCTTGATTCGTCACGTATGCGAGTGTTCCTGAAGGGGAGAAGGCTACGCCATAAGGAGTGTTGCCCACGGTTCTTGTGTTTATCACTGTGTTGGTTGCTACGTTGATTACACTTATGGTGTTTGAACCTCCCGTTACGTAGGCTAACGTTCCTGAAGGGCTGAAGGCTGCAGTATAGGGACCGTTGCCCACGGTTATTGTGTGTATCACTGTGTTGGTTGCTACGTTGATTACGTTTACAGTGCCTGATCCATCGTTTACTACGTATGCAAGCGTTCCTGAAGGGCTGAAGGCCACGCTCTCGGGGTTGGAGCCTACAGTTATTGTATGTATCACAGTATTGGTTGCTGTGTTGATTACGTTTGCTGTGTTTGAGAAGGAGTTCAACACATATGCAAGCGTTCCGGAAGGGTTGAAGGCTGCGCTGTAGGGAAGGGAGCCAACTGTGATTGTGTTTATCACTTGATTGTTTATCTGATTTGCATTAAATTCGGACCATTGGCCAGAATATGGGCCTCCTGAACCGCCGCTTATCACTGTGTTTGCAACGGAGATCTGTCCTACGTCTATTATTGTGTTTGAGAGAGTGAACGAGCCAGGTGTTGCAGTAAAAGCAGATGCGCCAACGCTAGGGAGAAAAAATGCTGAAATTGCAATAGTAAGTAGAAGTAGGAATGTGATTGAACCTTGGTTTTCTGAAACCGAACCCATATTGTAATTTATTTGGCTACAGTATATATAACTTTTTATACTGAAAGAACTTTCAGATGCCCCGTTTGTATGGTACCCGTAATGGTTTCGGTTATAGGATGGGCTTAAGCTCGCTATAACCTTTTACTTCATTTAATTTATATACTATATGCTCATATAGTAATGCACTATTAATTCTTGGGGAAATCTATGGCTGACACTGAACAGAATCAAGGAGCAGGAACGAATATGATGCACTCATCCATACTTAGAGTGATAGAGGATAAGAAGAACATAAATCAGAAGCTCTCCAATATAAAACATAAGATAGGAGTTTACAGCGCGAAAGGAGGGGTGGGAAAGACCACCGTAGCAGTTAACACAGCCTTTACACTTAGCAGCATGGGTTACAAAGTCGGCTTGATTGACGCTGACATTGACTGCCCTAATACGCTGATGTTCCTTGGAATAAAAGGAGCCTTTTCTGATGAGTATCCGCTCAAGCCTGCAGAGAAGGATGGCGTGAAGGTTGTTTCGACTTCCATGTTTGTTGACGATGTGAAAAAGCCGATAATATGGAGGGGGCCGCTCGTTGCGAAGATGATACGCGAGTTTCTTGACAATACAGATTGGGGGCCTTTAGATTATCTTATAATAGATCTGCCTCCTGGAACCAGCGATGCTCCTCTGTCAATAATACAGCTGCTGTCTTTGGACGGCTTCTTGCTTGTTACTACACCCAGGCATATATCAGCAGTAAATACCATAAGGTCAGGGATGATGGCAAAAAGGCTTGGGGTGGCTCTTCTTGGAGTGGTTGAAAACATGTCTGACGGTAGCGGAAATGGGGGAGAGGAGGTTGCTGCGGAGCTTGGCTGCGATTTGGTCGGCAAGGTTACGGCAAATAAGATATTTGGAGAGATGAGTGACTCTGGAAGAGTACCTGTGCTACATGACAGTTCTGTGAAGCAGGAATTTGAGAATATGATTAGAAAAGCAGGGTTGGTGACAAAATGAAGGAGCCTTTCTCAGATCTGTTCAAGGATTCAAACGTGTTTGCAAACCGTGAGGTTCTTTCACCGCACTATATGCCGGATAACCTTCCTTTCAGGGACAAACAGATTGAGAATATAGTCAAATACATGACTCCTTCGCTCAGAGGGGAGAGAGGGAGGAACCTGTTCGTCTATGGAAAGACCGGGACTGGGAAGACCTCCTGCGTGAAGCATGTTGTAGATAAGATAAAGGATTTGCCGACAAAGGCACGGGTCTCTTACATCAATTGCAGAATATACAATTCCAGATATAGGGTCCTTTACAAGATAACCAGTGATTATCTTCCGGTTTATGCAAAGCGCGGATACGGGCTTGTAGACATTTATGAGCGTATAATAAACTGGATAGAAGAGGACAGCAAGGTTCTGATAGTGGTGCTTGACGAGATAGACGTTGTAAAGGATCTTGATGATCTTATATACACGCTGACAAGGGCTAACAGCGACATAAAATCAGGAGGCATAATGATAGTAGGGGTGTCGAACAAGATATCCTTCAAGGAGGACCTTGATCCAAGAAGCCTTTCGACGCTTTACGAAAACGAGTTGGTATTTCCGCCTTACAACTCTAATGAACTTGCATTGATACTAAAGGAAAGGGCAGAGAAGGGCTTCAAGAAAGGAGTTATTGATCAGGCGGTGATAAATCTTGCTGCTGCGATATCTGCGAAGGACAGCGGGGACGCAAGGCTTGCGTTGAAGGTGCTTTCAAAGGCAGGAGAGCTTGCTGATGAACGTGGAGACGGCGTAATCACAGTAAATGATGTTAACAAGGCAACCGAAGCTGCAGAGGAGGAACTGGTATATGAACTTGTCAACACACTTCCGGAGCATCAGCGCCTCATTATATACGCAATCTCGCTTTTGTCAATACAAGGAAGTAGGTACAAGAGGCTCAGCGGCGACAGTGAGACCTATTTATTCAGCGGAGATATTTACAACAAGTACGCATCGATAGCGAATAGCCTGAACAAGGGACCTAAGAGTTCACGATGGTACAGGAAGTACGTCTTTGATCTTGAGATGCAGGGGCTTATTTCCGCTTACGAATCCGGAAAGGGGATAAGAGGACATACGAAGCTGATAAAGCTGGCATACTCTCCGGAGCGCATGAAGGAGACGATTGAAAAGACTCTTATGACTGAAGTTGAGGAGGTTGGGTGAAGATAGCGATTGTTTCTGATCTGCACATAGGTTACGACCGTTTCAGGAAGGACGCCCATGCCCAAGCGGCTGAGGCTTTGACCATGGCGGCTGAAAGGGCAGACGCGATAATAATACCTGGAGATATATTTGATACAAGATTTCCAAAACCCGACGTCATAGCAGAGGCAATACTCATCTTTAAGGAATTGCTGCAGAGAGAGTTTGGAGCTAAGATAATTGATTTTAAAGGAGATGGCAGAGTATACACGGACAAGCCGGTGCTGGCCATACCTGGAACACATGAAAGAAGGACAAGCGATACTGAAGACCCTGTTGACCTTCTTAATTTAACATCGTTGCTTGCAGACATAGGGATGGGAGTTGCGGTTATTGAGAAGGATGGGGAGAGAGTCGCAGTAACAGGCATTTCAGGGGTGGTGGAGGAGCGCTTTGGCGAAGCTTTGAAGGAACATGCCTCTTCCGTCGTCGATGGAGCTTTCAACATACTCATGTTCCACCAGTCATTATACGAACTTCTGCCATTCAACGATTCCTTCCTTAGGATGAATGAACTGCCGGAGGGTTTTGATCTTTATGTTAATGGGCACATACACAGCAAGGTAGAATCCACAGTGCATGGCAAACCGTTCCTGATACCAGGAAGCACTGTGCTAACACAGCTTAAGGATGGAGAGATTGAGAGAAAGGGATTCTTTGTTTACGATACAAAGACCAATTCGTATGAATTTGTGCATATAAATTCGAGGAGTTTTGAATCGGTAAAGGTTGATGTGGATTCTTCTGAGGAAGGGACTTTGCTCAGGCGTATAGAAGAGAGGATAAACGAAGCTGTGTCGAAGCATGGGCAAGGCTGCATAATTAGAATAGAGATAAATGGAAACGATAGGTCAGTCAAACGGATGGGCATAGAGATGCAGGAGATAGCCAAGAGATACAAGGACCATGCAGTAATAGAGATAGCAAAGAAGGGATTTGAGAATGTGTCTGACGATAGTAAGCGTGCGGAGATATACTCGGATATCAGCAATATTTCAGTGAAGGATCTTGGTATAGGCATACTGGTTGAAGAGCTTAAGAAAAGCGGATATGATCTTGCAATAGGGCCTGCCGAACTTTTTGAGCTTCTCAGCTCCGGAGAGAAAAAGGATAAGGTAATTGCAAAGATAATGAACGACCTGCTTAGCTGAATCTTCACTTCCTGTGTTTATACTGATAGTATTTGAATAACTCTGCCAGTGAGTTTACAGCAGCTACAGGGGAATCGTATACTGGAAGACCTGACTCCTCCATCATGTGGTTGTGTATCTGGGTGTATTCAGCGCCTATGCTTATCACTATCATGGGTTTGTTCATGTCTGCCTTGAAGTGGACAAGTTTTGCAACCACACTGGAATCAGCTCCAGGAGTCTGAAATAGCGCTATCACTATGATCATGTCAACATTATCATCATCCCTTAGCGTAGAGACCGCAGTTTCGTACCTGTCACCTCCTGCGTCTCCTGCAAGGTCCAGAGGTATCCTTATATTGACAAGCGGGGGCATTGTTTTCCTGAGTATTTCCTGGCTCTTCTTACTGAGTCCTGCGAGCTTCAGCGCTTTTACCGCGCCTACAGCATCTGTGGTTATTACCCCGGCTCCGCCACCGTTTGTTATTATGCCTATCCTGTTTCCTTTCGGTTCAGGCTCGGATACAAGAACCTTGGCATAGTATAAAAGCTCGTTTAGGTCGTTTGCAATAGTAAAGCCGAATTGCTGGAACATGCCTTCGTAAACCTGATAATCCCCTGCCAATGAAGCTGTGTGCGAGAGAGTAGCCTGCTGGCCTATGGCAGATCTTCCTCCTTTAAGCACCACGACAGGTTTCTTCTTGGTTACCTTCTTTGCAACCTCGATGAACTTTTTGCCGTCCTTTATGCCCTCGATATACATTATGATTACTTTAGTATCGTCATCATTCATCAAATATTCCAGAATGTCGGATTCATCGATATATGCAGCGTTTCCATAAGATATAAATTTGGAAAGACCGAATCCTTCTCCGGCTATAAGATCCAGTATCGTGCTGCCTACGGCTCCGCTCTGTGATATGAAGCTTACATATCCCACGCCTGGTTTGCTCAGCTTGTATGTTGGCAGGAAGAGCGTGTCAGTCCTTGCGCGCGTGTCCATGACACCCAGGCAGTTTGGCCCAAGCATCGGCATCTTGTACTTTTCCGATATTCTCACGATCTGTTCCTGCAGCGCCTTCTCGCCTATCTCCTCAAAGCCTGCAGTCACCACTATGGTGCTCTTCACGCCTGCTTTGCCACACTCCTCAAGAGCCTGTGGGACGAACTGGGCAGGTATTGCTATGACTGCCAGGTCAAGCTTCTGCTTTATCTCTCCGACGTGCCTGTATGCCTTTACCCCGAGTATTGATTCGGCATCCTTGTTGACTGCAAATAATCTGCCGGAATAGCCTGAGTTTATGTAATTCTGGAGTATTATGTGCCCGACCTTGTCAGGATTCCTGGAAGCACCTATTATCGCTACGGATTTTGGATTCAGCATGTTTTGCAGGTCTGCTTTCATGTTATAACACTCGGTTTTAATTATTTCAATATCCTTATGTCGACTACATCATAGTCTGCTTTTCTCAATATGACAGGGTTAAGGTCAAGCTCCTTGAGTTCAGTGTTGACCAACATTTCCGATACGCTTACCAGAAGCTTTTCAAGCATCTTCCTGTTCTCTGAACCATAGGTTATTACGTTCTCGGATTTCAGGCTGTCTATCATGCTGCCTGCATCAGAGCTGCTTATCGGACAGACGCGTATTGCAAAATCCTTGAACGCCTCAACATATATGCCGCCAAGTCCCAGTAGTATCACTTTGCCAAATTGCGGATCGGTCTTTCCGCCTATTATCACTTCAATGCCGCTCTTTGACATCTCCTGCACTATCACCTTGTATGGTTTTAGTTTTGCTGCTTTTGCAGTGAGGGAGTTGAACGCAGAGCGAATTTCCTTGTCTGTCTTGAGGTCAAGTGCGACTAGGCCGCTCTTTGATTTGTGCAGCGCTTTATCAGATATTATCTTCATTACTATAGGCTTGCCATCTGCGTTTGCTATGGCTTCCTCTGCAGAATTGACATACCGGCTCTTTATGCTGCTTATGCCGTATTTCTTCAGGAGTTTTTCCCCTTCAAAGTAATCTGACAGTGTCATATTATCTTCGTCATTAATAGGTATACAAGCACTATTATAATTGCTGCCGCGGCAACGCCTACCATGGCAAGCTGCTTCTTGTTCATCGGTTTTGGCTGGAACTGTATTGCCTTAGGAGCTGTTTGTTGGTCTGACTGGCCTGGTTGCTGGACTGCAGATGGCTGCTGGGACGGTTGCTGTGCAGTAGGCTGAGGAGCTGGGGTCGGCTGCATCTGGCGCATTGGCTGCATAGGCTGGGTCTGCGATGGCGATGCTTTGAGGAAGCCCTGCTCAGTAAGAAGTATTTCGACCTGACCGCTCTTCAGTTCGTAAGTGAGCAGGTTCTGCCTGCTTAGCTTGTACAGGCGCATTGCAAGATCCCTTGAATTGAGGCTTATTGAGCTTTGTATGTCTTTTGGGGAGCTCTTGCCGCTCGATATTTGCAATAGTATGCTCTTGTCAAGATTGTCGAATGGGGTTGCTGCCCTTTGTTCGGCCTCTGTCAGTGCTGCCTTGCCTTTCTCAGTTACAGCTATTGAATTTGGTCCTGGGAATATTGATGTGAAATCTATCAGATCCTTCTGCTTAAGGGTTCCTGCAATGTTAGATGCATCGAATATGCTCGCGTTTATCGCAGAGCCGAATCTTTCTAACGTAGTATCTTCTGATATCTTCATAAGGCACGCAAGGTCAAGGAAGGTTATATCGTCCACTATTTCACCACTGGTCGCTATATTATCTTTAATAACGCTTAAATAGGTTAAGATAAATATAGTGTTGTTGCTTCTGTTTTGATTGTGTGATTGTT
Organism: Microcaldota archaeon; assembly: GCA_027315135.1. GTDB lineage: Archaea > Micrarchaeota > Micrarchaeia > Micrarchaeales > CABMGC01 > JAKAUU01. Next base: position 3,786 of record DAHUYR010000036.1, on the reverse strand, counting down.
TGAGGATGCGGTTTCTTGGTGGTGCCGGGGAGGTAGGGAGATCCGCCTTTGTAATCGAGGACAAAAAGAACATACTGCTTGATTGTGGGATAAAGGTTGAGAGCAATACTGAATACCCTTTAGAGATAGGAGCTGTTGATGCGTGCATACTGAGCCATGCTCATCTTGACCACAGTGGCTTTCTTCCTTCCATATACAGAGAGGGCAGACCTCCGACGTTTGCTACGCAGCCGACTATGGAGCTTGTAGAGCTTCTGATAGAGGACGCGATGAAGATTGCGAAGCGCAGGCATGAAAAACCGGCATACTCAGGAGCCGATTTCAGGGAGATGATGGCAAGATATGTGCCTTGCGAGTACGGTTTTGAAAACGAATTCGATGATTATGTGATAACGCTGCGTGATGCTGGCCACATACCTGGAAGCGCAGTTTCATCTGTTGAAAATATGAGGAGTGGCAGGACACTTGCATATACTGGGGATTTCAAGCTTGAAGAACAGACACTGCAGAAAGGTGCTGACCCGGTCAAATGTGACATACTTGTAATGGAGTCGACATACGGAAGCGGAGACCATCCTGACAGGGATAAACTAATATCCTCATTTATAGAGGATGTGAAGAGTGTGATAGACAACGGCGGGACGGCTCTTGTTCCTGTGTTTGCGGTTGGCAGGAGCCAGGAGGTGCTGGCGGTGCTTGAACAGCACGGCCTTGCAGAGCGCACCTATCTTGACGGGATGGCAAAAGCAGCAACTGAGATAACGCTTGTCCACAAACGTTTCCTTAAAAACGGCAAGCTGCTTGCAGATGGTGTGAATAAAGCATCGATAGTGACGATGTACCGTGCCAGAAGGAGAGCAGTTATGGGAGGTAAGATAATACTGACTACTTCGGGAATGCTCACTGGGGGTCCGGTGCTTAATTACATAACGCAGCTTAACCGCAATTCAAAAGTATTTCTTACAGGTTTCCAGGTCGAAGGAACGAATGGCCGCAGGTTGCTTGATGGAAAACCCTTGGTAATTGACGGTAAAAAGTTTACTGTAAGGAATGAGGTTGGCTTCTATGATTTCTCAGCACATGCCGGAAGGAGCGACCTTCACAAATATGCCAAGATGTGTTCGCCTGAGGAGATAGTGCTCGTGCATGGCAGCAGCGAGAATATATCTACAGCTGCAGAAAGCTTGGCTATGGAGGGATTCAAGGTTCACACTCCTAAGGTTGGAGATACAATAGATTTTGAGTTCTAAAACAGATTAGAAACAACTAGAACTCTTCCTGGCCAGATTCGAAGTTCTCCTCTGAACCGGAACTTGATGCTGATGCGCTTCCGTCTCCTTTTTCCACTACCTCTATCTTTCCATACTTTCCTGCTGAAAGCTGTGGATTGCCCTTATATTCGCTGACATAGCCGTTGGTTACCTTTATCTTGTCACCTACATCTATTGCGTCGGCATCCTTCTCCCAGAGTGATAGCGTAATGCTTCCTGTGTCATCCTTTATGGTAGCGCTTGATACAGTAAGCTGCTTTCCATACTTTGTTACTACAGTTCTAGTGGGCTGCTTGTCAACTACAGTTGCCTCTATTTCTACGTTTCCCACGCCTCCTTTAAGCTCATTGATTTTCATAGTATCACTGAAATTAGCATTTGTTATTCTTATAGATAATTATATTAATCTTTTTACTACGTCGACAGTTAGGTAGTTGGCTTTTACATCCAGTCACCTTCGTCAAGTATGAAGCATCCCATCGCGTATTCTAGCAGGTTTGCAGGAACGCAGGCTGACAGGCATATCTTGACCTTCTTCAGATCAGTAGACCTGTTATTTTCAGGCCAAACATCTCTTCAGTCTTGAATGTTATTGTCTGTTTCCGTTGTCTAGACTGTAGATTATCTCGTTTATTCTTGAGAAACTGTCAGCTTCGTGACCGAGTCTATCTCCATTATATGAGATAGTGTGTATGCCTAAGGCAATTGCACCTTCAAGTTCGTCGAGGTCGTGACCCACAAAGACCGTCTCTGAAGAGTCTGCCTTAAACGCATCCATAACTGCCCGGTAGGTTTCGCTGTCTGGTTTTTTATGACCTATATCAGAAGAAACAAATATCTTATCGAATATTCCACCGAGTCCCACTATTTCTAATATCTGTGCTTTGGTATCTGCCGGATTTACACCGTCAGAGAGTACTGCAAGTTTGTAATTTCTTATTTTAAGATCTCTTAGATATTTTTCTTCGTCATCTTCCATTAGCTTTGCATAATTGAACGATTCTCTGTCGAATGCTTCGTACTCTTCAATTAGCTCGGGGCGGATGCCCAGTCTAGAGATAAACTCCTTATGAGCCTGTAGTATAGACATTTTACCTACTAATACAGCGTTTCCAAGGGTTTTCCATATGGCTCCCGGTGCCTGCGGATCCGTATTACTGTTATTCTTTACAAATTCAGCAAGCTTTATGTTGAAATACTTAATCTGTCCTTCCGCGTTGTAAAGTACGTGCTCTGCATCAAAGATAACAAGTTTTATCATAGTAATTTTAAGCAGTTAACGTATTAAAAAGTGAGCATCAGGATTCTGAAGATCTTCGGTTTGACAAAGTAGAGCAATTTGTAAGAGTTTAATAAATGATACAGTTTGAGACTAGGCCCTACTGCAGTTTGGTATTTTATTGCACTTACGCTACTCCGCCTTGGCAGTAATTGTCAAGAGATACGTACAAACTCATACTTAGGCCATATGGAAACTGTGTTCTGTACGGCTGAGCTCATATTGTTGTCAGGGCAGTTGTTGTGAAGTTGCTTGTAAGATTGCCTGCTACTGGCAGTGCACCTATTGCTGAAAATGCGGCAATGGCCAGAAGGACTACGAGTATTCCTATTATTATCGATGGAACCAGCCACGAGAGCACTGCAACTACTCCTGATACTTTCTGGAGCTTCATTAGTGCCATAGTTAGCAAGATTATGCCCCATATGCCAAATAGTATGCTTGAAATTCCTCCGGTTATCGGAGATAGCCAATAGAAAAGTATTGCAGGGATTGATGCAACTACTGTCGCAGTAAACGTAACTGAATAATCCTGTGTGAATTTCTTGAAGAGGAATTTGCCAAATAGATGATATATTCCTGCGTCTACGAATATGCCTATAACTTCCAGTACGAATATAACGCCGAACATGATTACAGCTGCTGAGACTGTTCCTGTGATAAGCCCTGCTATTATTGTAGCTATTATTCCTGGTATTATTGCAAATGAATAATAGAATTTTATGGCGTCCCTTACGCTCATGGGCTTTGCGGTAGAAGGATGTATTGCCATATGCCATGCGCTCTTTATTGAGCCTATGATGTCAAATGACCCGGTTCCAGCCTGTTTCCCAGTAGCTTGCTTTTTTGCCACTGCCCTAGTATGTTTTTTTGCCATTATAATCCCGTTACTTATCTTTAAATCTGAATTGCTATTAATAAAGCTTTTGCAGCTCACACGCCGAAGTATGCTCTGACCTTTATTGTTGTCAAGTAGTAAAGTATTAATGCAGATATTGCAAGAGGGATTATACTGAATAGGGAAACTGCCAAGCTTAACATAGAGATTATTAAGAATGATCCGTAGAAGGCAACTGCCACCCACCAGGCCCAGTTGTCTCCGGTATAGAGTATGTACCCGACTATAGCATACACGAGACCGAAGATTGCCACAGGTTCTCCAAGCACAAGTATTGGGAACCTAAGAGATATTAGTGTAGAGATTAGGTAACTCCCTATAATTGCAATAATCGCTAA
>DAHUYR010000029.1 GCA_027315135.1 Microcaldota archaeon | reverse complement strand
GGGGATTTTGCGTGAAATCCTTTATCTTCTTAAGCGCGCTTGCAAGAGATGCAGGATCCCTAGTCATCCTAGCGCCGTTCGCATCTGCCATATACTCTCTCCTTCTTGATATGGCTAGTCTGATTAACATAGCTACTATCGGAGCGATTATCGCAAGGGCAAGCTCAACAAGCAGCACAATTCCTGCATTTCCTCCCCTATCATTTCCAAAGCCGCCGAAGAAGAACGAGTACCTGAAGACTGCTGCTATTATTCCTATAACTCCTCCAAACACGACTGCAAGCATCATGAACTGTATATCATTGTTGTATATGTGTGATATCTCATGGGAAAGCACTCCCTCAAGTTCCTGCCTATTCATAATCGCAAGCAGCCCGGTTGTCACTGCGACAGAGGCGTTGTTCTTGTTTCTTCCTGTTGCAAATGCATTAGGATCCTTTGTATCTATCACATACACTTTTGGCATCTTTATCTGCCCTGCAGCTGCAAGACCTCCTATAATGTCATAGAGCATCGGATAATCCTTTTCGTTGGCTGGTTTAGCTCTGGAGAGTTTCAGAACCATGCTCGCTCCGTAGAAATATGAAAAAAGAGCATAAGCTATTATGATAATTCCCCCAACTATCAAACCGAATATTCCTCCGCCTAAAAGCCAAACTACGGCGTAGATAATCGCAAAGAAAAGCAATGAGAATAACACCATCAGTATTATTGACTTAAGCTTATTCGCTGCTATTTCATCAAAGAAGCTTGCCATTTTCCATCACCGCAGATTTACTTATCTGCTGTTGCGCTCTTCCCTGTCTTGCTGCCTGGCTTCTGCTGCTGGCCTTTTGCAGGCTGCTGTGCAGGCTTCTGCTGAGATGAAGACTGCTGGTTAAGATCGCTGAAATCAACTTTGACAACCTGTTTTTCCTCTTCAGGTGCCTGGAAGAAGTCAGCCTTCTTGAAGTTGAATGTAGAAGCTATCCATACGCTAGGTACGGTCTGTGTAGAATTGTTATAATCAAGAACATAATCGTTGTAAGAAGTCCTTACAAATGCTATTTTGTCTTCAGTCGTTGCAAGCTCCTGCTGCAGCTGCTGGAAATTCTGCGATGCCTTCAGATCAGGATAATTCTCTGCAACTGCGAATATCGACTTCAATGCCTGGCTCAACTGATTGTTCGCAGCAGCTTTGTCCTGAACAGACCCAGATACAAGAGAGGTCCTGAGCTTTGTAACATCGGTAAGCACGCCACGCTCATACTTGGCATATCCCTTTACAGTATCTATTAAGTTAGGTATCAGATCATACCTTCTTTTGAGCTGCACGTCGATCTGTGCCCAAGCATCCTGCACTCTGTTTCTCTTAACCACAAGGCCATTGTACATAGCTCCTATTATTATAAGAGCCAGCAAAACAACTACTCCTCCTATTATTTCCAGCAATACCATAGTATCACAATGTGAAGCTGTCCCTTACCGATTTTTTTAAATAAGCTTCCACATAGTATTATCAATAATAAGTATATTATACTTATCTTTACTTTGTGCCTCCGTAGCTCAGTGGTAGAGCGTCTGCATGGTAAGCAGAAGGTCGCGAGTCCAATTCTCGCCGGTGGCTTACTCTTTATATCCTTCGTACACTTCGGAGCGCTTATGTTCGCTGTCGTAGGTGTAGACGTGATCCTTTTCCTCCCCTTTAGTCTTTGCATGACTGCCATCGCAGAACGGCTTGTTTTTCGATAGTCCGCATGCGCATATATGCACCTCATATTTCAGGAGCTTCTCATCTGCCGTAAGGTTCTTGAACCCTGCAAGATCGCCAAGTTTTACTGCATATGGATGATCCCTTTCATGAGTAATTATTCTCTTTCCCATATTACCACAATGGATTAACTCCACAAAGATTAATAATTCATATATCTGAGGATGGATTTACCAAACTCCTATCTTCTTATTTAACTTATCCTCGCCTTCATTAGCTGGAAAAGCCTTGTCGAACGCGGGATTATTCATCGCGGGAATTATCGCCCTGAATCTATCAGGAGAATGTGAATCTGATATTATCCTGAGTTTGATGCTCTCTTCGCTTGCAACATCTCTCCAAACCTGCGCATAAGAGATGAAGAAACGTTGATCCTGCGTAAATCCATCTATCAGCATATCCGATACAGAATCGCTCTTCAATCTTTTCCTCAAAGCATCATATGCTATATTCAATCCGCCAAGATCTGCCAGATTTTCGCCAAGAGTCAGCTTGCCATTTATGTTAACTCCTGGAAGTGCCTCCTTTGACGAGTACTCCTTCACAACCTCTTCGGCAAGCTCGTTAAACCTTTTCTCGTCCTCTTCGGTCCACCAGTCCTTAAGATTACCCTCAGCATCGTGCTTCCGCCCATTATTGTCGAATCCATGGGTCATCTCATGGCCTATGACTCCTCCTATTCCTCCATAATTCACAGCATGGTCCTTATTCTTGTCGAAGAAAGGCGGCTGCAGTATTCCTGCAGGAAAGACGATGCGGTTGTCAGAAGGGGAGTTGTACGCATTTATATCTTGCGGGGACATTGCCCATTCCTCCTTGTCTACAGGCTGTCCGACACGTCTTGTATCCCTGAGCATCTCAAAGAGGAAAGTGCGCTTCACATTGCCTGCATAATCATCCGGACGTATAACCAGGCCGGAGTAATCTCGGAATTTCTTAGGATATCCGACCATAACGACCATCTTATCTAGTTTATCT
>DAHUYR010000023.1 GCA_027315135.1 Microcaldota archaeon | reverse complement strand
AATTTAGTGTTCTTCTGTTTGCTTTTGGCAACCATTCACAACCTACCCACGCTAATATATTGGTAAATAAGATTTTAATAAAGTTACGGTTAAAGCCACTGCCTACGACTGATTCTACTGTCTGTACTGGTCTGCTTAATGCTGCCTGTATCAGAGGTGACGATGAGCCTGATATCGCTTCCCTACATGTGCCTATTAGTTCAAACTCTCCAGCTTTTTTGCCCTGATGCCGAAGCCCTGGCAACATTTAAGTATAGTACAAGAGTATCATTACTCAAGAGTGATGATGATGACGATTGCGATTGTGCCTGCTGTGATTGGCTTGATGATGATTGCGTTTGGCGTATGGTGGTGGTGGCACTCGTCTGCAAAGAACTACGAGGATTACCACCGAAGGCAAGCTCAACGACATTCAGAGAAGCATAAATAATTCCTGATGTTCCTGCGACAGTAAACGTACTGCCTTTATTTGCAGGAGGTATCAGGTATCGCTCTCTCTTTCTCCTGCTCCTTCAGGACTGAATCCTTAAAAGCTGTTTGGAAAGCACGCCCACCTCTTCAGTGGAGAGCTGGAAAATTTTCTTGTCAAGCAACTCCGCCATGCCTTCAAAACTATCGACTATCTTCTTCGCGTCATTCTTTGTAATCTTTCTTTTCATCAGTGAATTCCCCCGATTCCATAACAGCTTTATTATTGCATTCTTGATCTTCTGCGTATCATGCAAAAATAAATACTCAAAGACAATCTGCAAAAACTCCGCTTCTCTTTTTTTAGGCACTATTTTAACAAGGCTTGAGAGCACACGTGGTTCAGGTTCAAACGCACCCTTAGGTACTTCTTCTATAACTTCAACGTCGTAGAACGCATAGAATAAAGCAGACAGTACTCCAAACTCATCCTCTCCAGGCATTTTAGTTATCAATTTTGCAAACCCATATGGCACAGTCATCACGCAGCACTTGAAGTTTTGCCTCTTCTCAAGTACGAGCCTATAGAAAAACTCCTGCAGGATCTGATACGGCGGATTTGAAACAATCTTATCAAAACGCGGCAGGTCTACCTCAAGTATATTTCCAGAGATTATCTTCACGTTGCTCCTTCCTGCAAACTTTTCCTTAAGCAGTGACGCGTAAGCGTCATCCTTCTCTATCGTGTATACCTCTCCGGATTTCTCCGCAAGTAGCTCAGTCAGGTTCCCAGGACCTCCACCTATCTCCAGTATAACATCATGATGCGCAATCTTGGCCTCGCTTACCAGTCTTGCACTTATTTTACTATCAATCATGATATGCTGGTCCTTATTTTTATCTGGTTCCATACTAATTATCACCTAACAGTAGATGCATAAGTTATATATCCCAATCAATCTGCGGAAGCAACCCCATATATTGAATTCAAGTTCTCAGATAATAATAAAAACGTTCGATACAAAACTCCAAAAGGTACGGAAACCAACACACACTTGGGATTGCCTATGAAATGGTACGGTTATCTTGGAATATTGCTGATCTTACTGGCAGAGATAAACTTCTACTATGTAATACAGCCTTTTGCCGACTCATACATACTGATAGTATGGTTCGGATATATATTTTTTATAGACAGCCTGGTCTACAGGATAAAGGGAAAGTCCCTGATATCATCATACAAAAAGGAATTTCTATTCATGGTACTGCTGTCAGCACCCTTCTGGCTGATATTTGAATTTTACAACGTATTCACACATAGCTGGTTCTATGTCAACGCTTTATGGTATCAGGGCTTATTCGCATTCGCAACCATAATCCCTTCAGTGATGGAGACATTCTCTCTGGTAAAAGCGTTCAATATAGGAACATGGCTAGATGCCAAACGTGCTGCTGCCAAACCAAAGAGATCTAACGCACTTTCCATAAAGCTTCTTGTTGTATTCGGATTTATCTTAGCCATCTCTCCAATAATTTTAGGTCCGATAGGCGTTCTGCTGATGTGGCCAGGACTTGGCCTATTCTTCGACCCGCTGAATTACCTTACAGGAAAACCGAGCCTGCTGCAACAAGCAAGTCTGGGCAAAAAAAGCATCATATTGCAGTTGAGCATCGCAGGCCTTATAACCGGATTCTTCTGGGAGTTCTGGAACTACCAGGCATATCCTCATTGGGTGTACGCTCTTCCATCGCTTGTGATAAACATTAAACTCTTCGCCATGCCTCTGGAAGGATATATAGGGTACATACCATTTGGTGCAACATGTTTCCTGTTTTATGCTTTCTTCAGGCATAAACTATTCAAAAATAAGAACGACCTTATTTCAATGTAATGCAAATAGCCTGCTAGGAACCAACGTGCTCATTTTTTGCCATAAACAAACCTCTTTCCCCTAAGTACGGACGCTATGGCAGCTATTCCAGACATAATGACAGCTGCTATGAGTACAGTATGCAATCCATCTGAGAACGGGGAGGAGACGAGATTCGGGAAGAAGACGGTTCCCGTTATTGTTGTAAGGTTTTTTATTGGTATAATTGCCTTGACGCTGCCAGGAATAAGCGTATCCATCGGATTGTAGCCAAGCAAAGCTGCAAAGAGTGCCGAGGTAGGCGGCAGCTTGGATATCGTATGAGCTGCAGCCGAAGGAACGCTCTGTGCAACTAATCCGTTATACAAAGCTCCGGGCAGTGCTGTGCCAAGCCCTACTACCAGCAGTGTAAAGAACACGACAATACTGAACATGAATGATATGTTCATCAACGTGGCTCTCATGCCTGCAGTTATCCCTCTCTGCTCCGGAGGGACGGAATTCATTACTGAGGTGGTGTTTGGCGCAGCGAACATTCCCTGCCCTATTCCTAAAAAGAATATTATCAGTGCAAAACTAAGATAATTGAAGTTTACAGGAAGCGACATGAGGAACAGAAATCCGATGACATTTATTACCATTCCAAGAGTGGAGAAGACTCTCGCGCCATATTTATCAGATAGATGCCCTGCAAGCGGTCCCATGACAAGGAAGCCAAGAAGCAGCGGCAGCATGTCTATGCCTGCCTGCAGCGGCGTATTGATGAAACTGACGCCATGCAGCGGAAGCCATATTCCCTGGAGCCATATTATCAGCATGAACTGAAGTCCGCCTCTAGCAATGCCTGCCAGGAAGAGGCTAACCATCCCTGCGGAGAAAGCACGTATCTTGAAAAGCATAAGGTTGAACATAGGATCCTTTACTCTAAGTTCAATGAACACAAACGCCACAAGCAGCGCTATTCCTGTACATATTCCTGCTATCACATAAGGGCTGGACCATCCTGTGCTGCTTGCCCCATACGGCAGAAGGCCGTATGTCATAGAAATCAATATCAGGGTGAGTCCTAAGGCAAAGGTGACATTCCCCAGAATATCCACCTTCTGGTTCTTTCTAATAATTGCTATCTCGTGCAATGCCAGGTAGGACCATACTGCTCCCAGTATGCCTACAGGAACGCTTATCAGGAAGATAAGGTGCCAGTCTATCGCAGAGAGGATCCCTCCTACAATGAGCCCTATCAGGCTGCCCATTATGCCTGCAATCTGGTTTATCCCCATAGCGGTTCCGCGCTGGTCATGCGGAAACGCGTCTGTAAGTATTGCGGCTCCATTCGCAAAAAGAAAACCTCCGCCAAAACCCTGCACCAGCCTGAATATTATCATGAGCAGAACAGCAGTAGTCCCTGTAAACAGGTATGTTACCGCATAAAGGATTGTAGAGCCTATGGCGAATATTGCAAAGCCCATGTTGTAAAGCTTGACTCTGCCAAACATGTCTGAAAGCCTGCCTATAGTTACGACTATCACAGATGACATTATCATGTAGCCTAGCAGAAGCCACAAGAGAAGCGTTATGTTTCCAGGTGTCAGAGGGTTGATGCCCAGGCCGTTGAATATGGCAGGCATTGAGATTATCAGTATAGATGAATCTATTGAAGCCATCAAAACTCCTAAAGTGGTATTGGACAGGGCAATCCACTTGTAGTTTTTCCCATACGCTTTCTCCCGCTTACGCTCCTCTATATCATAATTATCGATTGCCTTCAACTTTGCCATCAGACCACAAGCAGTTCGCTGCTCAAACACTATCTCCTTGCATAATGGTATTATAATCTTAATCTGACTGGATGCGGTCTGACAAATATTTTATGCAAAGTCCTACTTTCCAAAACATGGTTTAAATAAACGCCCCGCCAAATTTAGTTTGGTGAAGATATGGAAAACAAAAAGACTATGAAAGCAGCGGTAATTCATGAATACGGTGACTCTACAATATTCAAAAACGAAGAAGTTGCAGTTCCAGAACCAGCAAGTGACGAGGTGCGCGTAAAGGTGCACTACACAAGTATAAACCCATTTGATTACAAAATAAGGTCCGGGCGCATGAAGGATCATGTTCCATTAAGGTTCCCAGCAATTCTTGGCACAGACATTGTAGGCACAGTTGAAAAGAGAGGGTCTGCCGCATCTAAGTTCAAGGAAGGCGATCTGGTATTCGGAAAGGCAAACTTCGGAAGCAATGGCAGCTATGCTGAATACGCGCTTGCAAAGGAGAGTAACATAGCATACACTCCGAAGAAGATGCAGGAAAGGGAGATAGCTGGTCTGCCTGTGGCTGCAGGAACTGCATGGGTCTCCCTATTAAACATCGCAGGATTGAAGGCAGGGCAGAAACTGTTCATAACAGGAGCTTCAGGAGGGGTGGGAATCATGGCAGT
>DAHUYR010000009.1 GCA_027315135.1 Microcaldota archaeon | reverse complement strand
AGACATAGGTTGGAATCGTCATATTGCATATAATCTCGCTTCCTGGCTGAATAAGGGAGTTGTTAGGCAGACACGCTGCAGATACATTGCCGTATGAATCTGTTGCAAGTTTGATCATCGGATAAAGAATAGGATAGGTCTGTGAGTTTGTTATTACCATTGTCAATTTAGTTGTTCCACCTGTAGCTGTTGCTATGACTCCCTGACAGTTTGTGCCATACAGGAATTTGCACTGGCTTGGCGCAGCTGTTGATGGAATGCCGACAAAATAGTATAGCATTGCAAGCACTACTGCAAGAATCAGTATCGCCCAGCCATATGTGGTTATGAATTCAAAGGCAGACTGCTGCCTTAGTCTATTATCGGATTTCGAAGATTTATCATTTTTAATTCTCTTGGATTTTGGCATCGCTAGTATATGCCCTTACCAATTTAAATTATTGATGGAAAATAACCATCTGAATTTGATCCAGCGTCAGCTTTTTGATCACAAGCGTGACTGATTTCCGTCAATGATCCTCCTTGGCATTTGTTGCAGCTCTTTGTTCAGCGACTTGATCAGCAGGTTCATCTTTTCCTCTTTTTTCCTTGAAACGTAGAAATAGACCTGATCCTTTGTGTCCTTTGCAAGCATCATGTATATACTGCCTGGTGCAAGTCTTCCGGTCCTTCCGCCTCTTTGGATGTTCCTTATCTCACTAGGTATAGCCTCATAGAACACTACAGCGTCGACACTTGGGATGTCAAGCCCCTCTTCGCCTATGGAACTTGCGACGAGTACATGAAAGTCATGCTTCCTGAAATCCTCAATCAGGGCTTTTTGCATCGCTTCAGTGACACCTTCGCGTTTTCCTGTGAATGCCCTTGAAGGGAAGCTGTTGTTGTTAAGGTATTCAACAAGCATCTTTATCGTAGACCTGTACTGCACGAAGACTATGACGCTCTTCCCCTTATAGTTTCTCAGGATGTCCAGAAGTGCTATGACCTTCGGATGCTCCTCCCCGTTGCCATGTGCGGTCTTCGCAGCAGCCATTGCCGCAATCACCCTTGTGCTGTTTAGTATTCCTTGCACCGCCTTTGACTTCTTCTCGCGTTCCTGCAGTGACTGCATGTATTCAAGGAAGGGTTGTATCCCTTCAACAGTAAGAAGGTCATACGCGTGGGACAGGTTTAACAGCTTGACATAGCTGAATATCGCAGCATATTTGTAATCCGAGCTTATCTTGTTTATTTCATTGCCCAGAGCTATTATTCTTCCACGCGGTATGTTCTCGAAACTCTTGAAATGCAGGAAGCCCATCTTGTTCAGACTTGCAAGACTGGCATCTATGTCGGGCTTGAGAAGAGCAGCTATCTCCTTTATCCTGTCAGTTAAGTCAATGTCCATTATATGCAGGTATTTGGGCATTACGTACTTTGAAACGTCGTAATCTGAAGATACCCTTGATTCTATGTGTTCTGTCTTCAGTGTCTGAAGCAGTTTCTTTATCTTGTCCTTTTTAGAACCCGGGGATGCCGTAAGACCAATAGTCTTAACGTCGTATTCCGAACAGGCGTTTGCTATATAAGTATAGGCGTACTTTCCTACCGCCTTGTGGCATTCGTCAAATACTACAGAGTGGTATTTGTTTATGTCTAGCGTTCCCTTCTTCAACTCGTTCGCGACTGTCTGCGGGGTTGCCACTATGACCTTTGCATTGAGCAGCTGTTCCTCGCGCGTTGCCCTGTTTGTCGTGCCCAAAAGCAGCATTAATTCCTTTCCATCAAGCTTCAGCATTTTCTGCAGGGTGAGATAGTGCTGCTCCACAAGAGGCTTTGTTGGGGCGAGAAGCATTGCCTTCTTGTTTGAGGCAAGCGCATCCGCAATAGAATAAACTGCAATAAGTGTCTTTCCAAGGCCTGTAGGCAATACCACAAGAGTGTTTCCCCTCTCGAATATTGCCTTTATTATATTATACTGGTACTCCCTGAACTCTAGGCCTTCAAGGGAAATGAAGTTCGAGGCTGGGCCAAGCCTGGACCATCGTTCATCTATTGGCATATGACCAGCAATATCCTTTCACAATAGAGCATTTAAAAACATTAAAGTAATCTGATTATACACTGTGCCGCAGTAGCTCAGTCCGGGAGAGCGTCCGCCTGAAGTAAAACTTTTAGTAAAAGTTTTATCAAACAGATAGCGGAATGTCGCTCGTTCAAATCCGGCCTGCGGCATAACAGAGCCTTTTCCTTAGCTTTAAATTTTATTGTGGTCATTTACATTCATGCATAATGAATCCGGATTGAGAAGATTTGTTCAGAGCCCTTTATTCTCAGCCCTGCTCTTCACAATCTCTTTGGTTGCGATAATGGCGGTGCTGGACTACATAAATATCGGCTTGGAGAGGGGAATCGGCTATTCTGCGTTGATATTCGCCTCTTTTGGAGCAAGCGGCTTCGTAATGTTCATGATGCCTAACAGCTTTGCGGCGCATCGGAGAGTCTTTGTAAGATCATATCTTATAGGCAGCATTGTTGGTTTTGCAGGCTCGCTTCTCATTGGAATAGCAGGCATATATGTGGCTGCTGCCATAGTACTGTTAGTCACAGCGATGCTGCTTTACTACACAAAAAACGAACATCCTCCGGCTATGGCCCTTGCATTCGCATTCGTGCTTTTCAATGTGGGTTTTGCAGGAGTGATAATAACAGTGGTAGGCGTAATACTGCTCCTTGCCTCTAAGACATTTGAGAAGAAGCTTTATTCCGCTCTTAAGATACCTTACAAAAACGTGAGAAGGCGTACCTGAGAATCACTTCAGGCTCTTGACGATTTCTCCTGCAAGGTGCCTTGATACGTTTATTACACGCTCATTCTTCTTCAGTCCCAAGTCAGATACTCTTTCTGCTATCTCAGAGTTCTGCGCAACAACTATTGTAAGCACATTTGGGGCAAGCTTCCTAACTATAAGCAGAGCATATACGGTAAGCGAGTTTTCGTTAAGGTCGATTATTATGGATTTTGCCTTGTGCATCTCGAATTTCCTCATGTCAAGCTCTGATGTCGGATCTGCTACATACGTCCTGAGACCGCCATCCATATATCTGTCTGCAGTGGTTTTGTCTGCAGTCACTATTATGAACTGCTCTTTGTTCGCCCTGAACTTATCAGCTATATCCTGATTTATGAAGTCTGTGCCTATAAGCACGTGGTGCCTGCTAAGCGTCCTTCTCTCCAGTCCAGAGATCTTTCCGGATAGTTTCTCAACATTTTTGCTCATAAAATCACTCGATATGGCAGTAACTGCACCAAGAAATGTGCTGATGCCTGCCAGTATCAGAATCATCGTAAATATCCTGCCAACCGCAGTTACAGGGTATATGTCCCCATAGCCTACGGTGGAGATTGTTATTATTGTAAAGTATAATGCAGTAAGCGGGCTGTTTATTGGTATGTTGAAATTGGTTGGTCCAAGAACGTATGAAAAAACAGTACCGAAAATGACTACAAGGATAAGGACCGATAGGTAGATCATTAGTATAGGTCCGATTTTCATATAATCATTTGTTTAGTGACTGTATATTATTTAATAAATATCGCTTTTATAATAGAGTTATATCAAATCAATAGTTTAGATGATAGTATGAAATTGACAATGTATCATAAAGCTGCAATAGTATTGGCAGTCATAATAATCGGCGCAGTTATCGCTTATTTCGGCCTTGGCAACTCTTCAGGCACGCTTGGACTGGCTTCGCAGGACAATGTACCTGTGCAGGCATACATGATTAGCAGGCTGCAGGTTCCTAACAACGTAAGTTCAGTAGTAGGAGCTGGTCTTGGAAAGCCGTTGCAGCAGGTAAATGATACACCATTGATGCTTAATGGAAAGCCAGAAGTGTTATACATAGGAGCGGAGTACTGCCCGTTCTGCGCGGCTGAGAGATGGCCGCTGATAATAGCGCTTATGAGATTCGGCAGCTTTTCAGGGCTTAGGTACATGACCTCAAGCGCTACAGACTATTCGCCTAATACGCCGACATTCACCTTCCTTAATGCAACATACACTAGCAATTACATATCATTCGTAAGTGTAGAGCTTGAAGGGAATAACCAAGTTAATGGCAGCTACCCAGCTCTCCAGACTCCTAACTCCTCGCAGAATGCGCTTCTGAACAAGTATGACGCGCCTACAGCAGCGTGCTCCACAGGAGGATGTATACCTTTCATAGACTTCGGAAACAAGGGCATAGACGTTGGAGCAACATATGATCCATACGGTGTGCTTGACAGCAGCAGCTGGAATGCGATATCTGAAAATATTTATAATACGACATCGTTGCAGTCAAGCTCCATAATAGGACAGGCAAATATATTCACTGCAGAGATATGCAACATGGACAACAGCACGCCTCAGAGCGTTTGCGGGCAGCAGTACATAAAGAGGATACAGAACAGTTTGGGTTGATTCTCCCATGGTAAAGAGTGGAAAGCTTTACGCCGCAATGCTGTTCCTGGTAATGATAGGAGTTGTCGATACAGTATACCTTACATACTCGCATTATACTGGAACGCCGGTTGCATGTCCTGATTCAGGAGTCATAAACTGCGCAAAGGTCCTCAGCAGCCCCTATTCTACAATCTTCGGCATCCCCCTCGGATTGATAGGGTTGGTATTCTTTGCAATAGAGCTGTTTATGCTCGGCAGGACAAGTTATGAGAACCTGATGCTCTTCAACATAATAGGCATTGCAACTGTCTTCTATCTATTATATGTCGAATATGTACTCGGATCGATATGCCTCTTCTGCACTGTGGTCCACATACTTGTTACCGTGCTGCTGGTGCTCTCGGTTTATGGTTATCTTAAGGAGAGGAAATGACTCAGAGTATGAGTTGTGAAATATAAAGCGTTTAGAGGGTGGGGAAGGATAAATAGGATATGCTCTAAACGCTGGAATAACCTTTTGCATTAACCTTTATAAATGTTCAGTCGTTTCGCGTAAACTTTGATAAAACAATGTAGACGAATGCATCGAACGGGCTCTTTCTGGCTTTCATTGAGTGTTTTCGCCGTACAGAAATCCGCATCCATGATTAGCTTTCAGATATATTATTATTTTTTGCATAAGTTAGGATATGTGTTGCTGTGCGTAGTGGTAGCGTATGTCTGAACACATAAATGAATACTCCATTGATGAAGGAGAAGAAATTGTCAGGGCTGCAAGAAGGGTAGTTGTTGATTTTGTCAGCAGTGCAAAGTTTGACAGAGTGCCGCATGCAAAACATTCAGGTAAATTTGCACATATGCAAGGCGTATTCGTCAGGATTGAGCATTGGCCGACCAGAACGCCGAGGGGAAGTATGGGTTTCGTGCATCCGAAGATGGAGTTGGGCAGATCGTTGATAGAAGCAGCAATAGGCGCTGCAGAAGACAAGAATTTTGTGCCGATATCCCATAGGGAAATTGAACACATCGTAGTGGAAGTTAACGTACTGTCAGATCCTGTAGAGGTCAAAGGAGGAGCTGCTTCGATACTTAAGCAGATAAAATCAGGCAGGGACGGGATAGTTGCAACATACGGCTTTCAGACAGGGATAGTGCTCCCAATAACGGCTGCAGAAAATGATTGGAATAAGGAAGATATGCTGAAACATGCATGCGTTAATGCAGGGCTTCATGCCGACTCGTGGAAAAGGAAGGACGTTTTAATCCATAAGTTCACCTCGCAGGTCTTTAGGGAGCTTTCGCCGGATGGGACTATAGAGGAGATTATATTTGGCTGATACGCGATTGATAATATTAGTCGATATGGACTATTTCTACGCAGCGTGTGAAGAACTTAGAAAGCCTGAGATTATAGGGAAACCGGTAATTGTCGGAGCAGACCCGAAAAGTGGCAAAGGGCGAGGAGTTGTGATGACCTGCAATTACGAAGCGAGAAAGTATGGAATACATAGCGCTATGCCGATATCAATTGCATACAGGACCAAACCTGATGCAATATTCCTTCCGATGGATTATGCGTATTATGAAGAGACATCCGGGAAGGTAATGCAGGTATTGAAGAATTTTGCAGACGATTTTGAACAGGTCAGCATAGACGAGGCATATCTTGACATTAGCAGCAAGGCAGATTCATTTGAAGGAGCAGCTGCATATGCAAAGAAGATAAAGGATGCTGTAAAGGAGAAGGTGGGACTCAACTGCTCCATAGGAGTAAGCTTCAACAAGCTGCTTGCAAAGATGGCTTCTGATGCCGCAAAGCCAAATGGGATAAAGGTGGTGGAGGAAGACAAAGTGCATGCTTTTCTTGATAGCATGCCTGTAAGAAAACTTTATTCAGTGGGTGAAAAGACTGGTGAGAGGCTGGCGGCCATGGGATATGGCACCATAGGAAAACTTTCTAAGGCGAACAAGATGGAACTCATCGCCGAGTTTGGAAGCATCGGGCTGGAACTTCATAACTATGCAAACGGGATAGATGAGAGCAGGCTGATGCAGGCAGCGCTTGCAAAGTCGATAGGCAGGGAGATGACATTTGAGACCGATACTTATAACAGGGACGATATAGAGAGTGGGCTCAGGAAACTTTCAGAAGAGGTTGCAAAGGAGACAGTCAAGGGAGGATTTGCCTTCAGCATAGTTACAGTAAAGCTCAGATACGGCGATTTCTCAGAGAAGCTCAAGAGCAAATCGATAAAACCATCATCAGATGTTAAGGAGATTTATGAAACTGCAGTGAAATTATATCTCGACAATGCGGAGAAGAACAGGAAACTCAGGAAGATAGGCGTGAGAGTGTCGGGATTGATACAGTATGGAAAGCAGAGAAGACTCGGCTGATTTTTAAATTCGTTGTGCAAATTGGATATGTTGTTATGGGAAAGATAAAAGATATGATAAAATTAACACGTATAGAGCACAGCCTTATGCTCATAATAGCAGTTGTTGCTGCGGAGATGATAGCCTCCGGGTTTCCAGGAATAGAGAGATTTGCCCTCAGTATAATAACTCCGGTATTCATAAGCATGGGAGCC
The DNA here is from genome assembly GCA_027315135.1 of Microcaldota archaeon. GTDB lineage: Archaea > Micrarchaeota > Micrarchaeia > Micrarchaeales > CABMGC01 > JAKAUU01. The sequence continues at coordinate 15,104 of DAHUYR010000009.1, read as the reverse complement.
TTTGCGATAAACGATTACTTTGACATCGAGACAGACAGAATAAACAGGAAAAAGAATCCTCTGCTTAAAGGGAACCTGAAGCCAGGCGATGCGCTTCTCATAACCGCGGTTTCAATGATGATCGGAGTGGCGGCAAGCGCGTTCATAAACATATATTGCTTGGTGATAGCGATTGTCTTTGCAGTGCTTTCCATATTGTACAGCTACAAAATGAAGAACATGCTGCTTGTCGGAAATGCATATGTAGCAGCGTCTATGGCCATAGTCTTCATATTCGGCAGCTACGTCGTCTCCAACAGTTTAAGCGTTCAGATATTGCTCATAATAGCCATGATATTCGCGAGCGGGCTTGCGCGTGAGATAAATGGCACAATTAGGGACATGAAGGGAGATATGAAAGCAAGGGCAGTAAGGACTCTTCCTGTAGCGATAGGGGCCAAGGCGTCAGCGGCAATAGCATTTGCCCTGTATATGATTGCAGTTATGATAACGCTCTACCTGTTCTTTGAAGTGCCGCCCTTCCTGTATAACTTATATTATGGGATATTGATCGTAGTATCAGATGTGCTTGTATTCAACTCTGCAATAGTATTCCTTCTGGGGGAGAGGAATAGGTATGGAATGGCAAGGAATACTTCTTTGGCTGGCATGGGCCTAGCGCTGATTGCGATACTCATTGCCGCTCTGGCTTATATTTGAAGAGCTTTCGCAGCGCAGTTACCTCCTCTTCTACGCCTGATTTATCTCCCGCTTGTCTGTCGACTATGTTGCTGTAGAGCTTTCCAGAGTCTTCTTTGAAGGTATCTTCAGCGGTTCTTGGAATTATGTGCATGTGAAGATGGTCGATCTCCCTGCCGGAATACTCGCCTATCTGAATTGCCATATTGTACGACCTTGCTTCTTTGCAGTACCTGCTTAGGGCTAATGGAAGATCCTTATCCTTTAGCTGTTCCAGATCCTCCCATTCCGCTTTGTTTAAATCTATTATGTCCTCTACATGCCTTTTTGGTATTATCAGCATGTGCCCTCTCACTATAGGGCGCTTGTCGTATACAAGCATGAACTGCTTGGTCTCATGGAATATGGTGAGGAGTGCCTCCCTTGAGCAGAATGCGTCTTTCATGGCCTCACCTGCGCTTCCTGCTGACCCGCGCTGCCTGCTGTACAGGATTTGCCTTCCTGACCTTTATCTCATTCTTTAAGAGTATTATGAAAATGAGCACCAGCATCAGGAATATCACAGTGAGCATTCCGAAGATCTCGTTAAGCTGCTCCTGTATGCCCGCATAGCCCTGCGGATATGCTGCAGTATAGTTCATAAAGTTTGAGCTTATCTGCATGTTTGCTTTCGAAAGTCCGGATGAAAGAATAGCTGCAGAGTATGCGCTTGTGAAGTAACTTGATTGCAGGGAGCTATTGCTCGTCATGTTCGCCTGGTTGAGGAAGAATGAGGATTGTATGTCAAACTCCTTTGCCCATATGCCAAACTGCTGCTTTGTAGCAGCATTGTATGCGGCATTAGCAGCGCTTGCGTTCGCAGCGATGCTCGAACTTGAACCGAATATTTCCGAATATATTGATGCATAAATTGTCGTGTAATAATCACCGTTCTTGAATGCCTGAGAGGCTACAGACAGGTAGGTGTTTGGCATGGAGTTGGAAGCTGCCTGGGAGAGATAGTTGTCCGCAATGTCGCGTATGCTGCCATCATATGTAACATTCGTGCCGCCGATAGCGTATGCAGTATTGTACATAGCAGATGCAGCTTTGCACCACGCATTTGCAGTGCCTGCATCCCTAAGACTCAGTATTATGCCGTCGCTTGAGGTCGATGCGTTGAGTTGCTGCACTGCTGCGCCGATAGTCTGATTTGCAAGTGCCTGCCTGAATTCCCCTCCTATCACATACTCATAGTTCTGGTTTGTCATCTGCGGAACCGGGAGCGCATTGCAGTAGTTTTGTATGTTGTTTATTGTAGATGTGGCATTTTCCAGAGATGCGCTGTTTATGCTGGCTATTGTAAATGCATCTATGTACTCGTTGAATGCAAAATCAGAAGCGGTGTACAGGTAGCCTTTTGCACCTATAGATGAGTAGGAGTTCAGCACTCGGAGCATCTGCTGTTTCAGTGTTGAGAAGTTTTTCCCCATGGAGTTTATCTCTGCTGCAGTCATGTTCAACGTCATGTTCTCCAGAGGATAGAAGTAAGATATGTTGCATGTATTGCAGGATTGGTTTGCCTGCGGAATCGATGATACAGGGTAACTTTGGTTGTAGTCCAGCTTCATCGGCTGAGGCATCTTATATCCGAATGTGTATTGCAATGCTTCGGATACGTTCTTCACTTCAACCATGTCAATTCCAAGATTTTGCTGCGATGCATAATAGAACATTGACTCTAACGACGAATTTGGAGCGTATGGAACGAGCAGTGCGGATTTTCCAGAAAACTTTGATGCCGATGCCTTGTTAAACACCCCTCCTATAAGTCCCACAGTGCCGTTGGCAGATATTGTTCCGGTTACTGCTATGCTCTTGCTTATCTGTTTTTGCTCAAGGCCAGATATTGCAAGAAGAGTGAATGACAATCCGGCGCTTGGCCCTGATACAGCACTATTATTATCACTTATAGTAAATGAGAAATTGTATGCAGTTTCGTTGATTCCGAGATACTGTGTTGCATAGGCTACGCCGGTCTTTGCGGACTGCAGTGTATCGGAAGCCACACTTGACGGGCCTGATATCGTGACTGTACCTGTGCCCTTTGTAACATTCAATCCTATGGTGGTCAGCTGCCCCATTGTGCCATTGTTTACCACTGCCGGATCATAGATGTGAGTGCTGTAAGCGTTTGCCATTCCTGCAAGCATGAACACTGAGAGTACCAATGATAGTAGTATTGTTTTTTGCATAATATTCCCGCAGTTAGCATTTGCCAGAGTATATTTTTATACCTTTTATTAGAATTCGTTTATCGTTTTCTGGCCGTTTGGCTTCTGCGGAGATGCATCCTTGAAGAGCTCCACAATCCCGAATACGCCATCATATCCAGGAGTTACCTTTATCCTCTGCTCGCGCACTCTCTCTATGGCATTCCCCACCTCGCGGTCCGCTGCCTTAAGATCCTCAGAGCTTGCGTTTATCAACGCATTCATCTCGTTTCCGAATTTTTTGATAATGCTGCTGTATATGCCCATTGCCTGGGCCGTTGCCTGGCCCTTTCCTATAACGCTTGATATTATCTCTATCAAAGGAACAACGTGCAGGTAGGACTGCGACGCCTTTGGAGTGTATCCTTCCGGCCTGTCCGCAAGGTCGTCCACCCTGTGCATGACTCCTATGGTCAGCCTTCTCCTGCATACGGGGCAGATGCCATTGTACTTCTTCGATTGCTCAGGACTAAGAGAGACTTTACAGTTCCTGTGGCCATCGTAATGGTATTTGCCCTCTTCAGGATAAAACTCTACAGTCATGCGTATGTTTTTGTTGCTTTTGATCGACTCAGACAGATATTTGTATGAGAGTTCTTTTAGATTGAATATGGTTGCTTCCCTGCCGAGCTTTGGGAGCGAGTGCGCATCGCTGTTTGATAGCATCGAGTAGTTGTCGAGTTTTGAGACCCTCCAGTTCATTGGCGGGTCGCTGCTCAATCCGGTCTCATAACCGGATATGTGCCTGGCTGCGCTTCCGTACGCATCTTCAATCGTGTTGAATCCAGACATTGCGCCAAGTGCGCCGAACCACGGGGTCCATATATGCGCAGGGAAGAGTATTGACTCCGGGCTTGCATCTTTTATCTCGTTTGCAAGCTCCTCTGCCGAGATCATCAGCACCGGTCTGCCGTCCGAAGCAAGATTGCCGTGCTTTGAAAGGGATTTGCTTATGCTTTCAGCGTCTGCAATTCCAGGTGCGAGTATGCACGTGTGCACCTTCTTTGCGCCTTTTCCGTCAGGATTTGAGATGGTGCAGACCTCAGAGCTCAGGACAAACCTTACCTTCCCATCATTTGCACGGTACGTACCTTCCTCATCCTCTTTCAAGGAGAGTTTGAGCTCCTGCATCCACTTCGGATGCGTGAAGTCCCCAGTCCCTATTACATTTATCCCCTTCTCGTCGGCTGCCTTTGCTATGTTCTCTATTGTAAGCTTGTCGCTGCACGCAGCGGCGTATCTGGAATGTGTGTGAAGATCAGCTATGTAATCCATGCTTACCAAAAGCTTATTTCTTGTATCCGAACTTCCTAAGCAGCTCTCTTCTCTCCTTTACATCATTGGCAGTCTCTATGCTAAGAGCCTCGTTGCCGTCAACCACTCCTATTATGGATGCACCTTGCATTGTCCTTACCACCAGTGCCTGTACAGGATTTGCAGTTGCACAGTATATGGTTGCAACCTCGCTGACAGATTTTATAGAATTTATCACATTTATCGGAAATGCCCCTTTGAACATTATTATGAATGAATGCCCAGCCCCTATCATCATCATGTTCTTTGCGGCAAGCGACTGGAGTTTTTTATCGTTGCCTTCCGTCCTTACCAGCCTCTTTCCGCTCGCCTCTGCGAACGCTATCCCGAATTTCATCGACGGCACTGCCCCAGCCATAGCCTCATACAGATCCTCTGCGGTTTTTATGAAGCCGGCGTGGCCTAGGATTATCTGTGTCTCTTCGTCCTTCTCTATCTCAAGAGCTTCTATCTCCATGAACTACACAAGTGTGAATGGGAAAAGTTTGCGCCTTTCATCTGTCCATAAGTATCTCTATCGAGCTTACCTTTGACTTTGTCCCGTCCTCGTTGGATATCTCCTCTGAGTTTATCAGTATGTCTTTTACAGCAAGATTGGTAAGGAACCTGTTCCGAGATATCTCTGCAACGTCAACTGCACGTGAGATTGCGTTTCCTCTTGCGCGTATCTTTACGCTCTTTGCCCCGTTGTTGAACTGTGTTACGACTGCCAGCACGTAGTTCATAGTAGGTTTCTTGCCTATAAGGACTATGTTCTGTTGTGCCATTTCTCCAAGTGTTTCTGTGCTCTCTACCATTATCTCACCTTAAACAAAATCTCTGCTACTTTAGCTGATTGCATTGTTATTGCTGACAAGGTATTTAAGCTTACTACTCAAAAGGCTGCAAATCGAGTGCGTCTTTTACCATACAGACAGCGCGTTTATTTGTATATGTGTGTATCCGCCGTATAGAATAGGTATAAATACTTAATCCCTAATGATAAATGAGTAGAAATGCTGGTGTGTTCCATGGTAAAATATGTAATTGCAGAGCAACTAGTCGGTAAACAGGTCGTTACTAACGACGGATTTGATCTCGGGAAGTTTGAGGATGCAGAGCTCAACGAAGCAAGCGGCAAGCTTAGCGTTATGGTTATAGAGCCTAACGTAGACAGCGAGTATGTCAACAAGCTGAGTATAAAGAGCGGCAAGCTTCATGTACCCTACTCAAATGTCGTAGCTGTTAACGATTTGATAGTAGTTGATAGAAAGGGTCTTTGATTAGGTGATCTTATTATTATAGCCGGCGGCGATGAAGCCGGTAGGGGCGCGGTACTCGGTCCCTTAGTTGTTGGACTGGTTAGTGTCAAGAAGTCCAAAGAGGCTAAGTTAAGCAAGATCGGAGTACGCGACTCTAAGATGCTCACCCCTAGGAAAAGGGAGTTCCTGTTCGATGAGATAACTGCTATAGCCGATGAGATAAGGAGCTATAATATAAGCAGCGAGGAAATAGACCAGGCAATCGAGTCCAACGTTTCGATAAACCAGCTTGAAGCCCTCAATTTTGCAAGGCTGATAGACTCTTTGGAGACCGAGCCTAACAAAGTATTCCTTGATTCCCCCGACGTCGTTTCAGAGAGGTTCGGCATGCGTGTAAGCCTTTTCTCCGCAAGAAACATGCGCGTCAAGGGAATAAAGGGCATGGCCAAGGAACAGCTTGACAAGGGCAGAATGGCAGCAGGCGATTCCAAAAGGATATCCGTAATAGCTGAGCATAAAGCAGATGCAGTTTATCCTGTGGTCTCAAGCGCCAGCATAATAGCAAAGGTCATAAGAGACAGGGAGATAGAGAGGATAACAGATTATCTTGGAGTAGATATAGGAAGCGGCTATCCGTCTGATTCAAAGACAATAGATGCTATAAAAGATAATCTTACAAATGAGAAATTTGCAAAGTTTGTAAGGCAGAGATGGAAGACTATGCAGATAATAAGACAGGCAAGGATGAACGACTTCTTTTAATTCTTTTCCAGCGTTCCGTCTATTTTATATGACAATAATAGGATAATATTTAGCATATAGCAGGTGTTAACAATGAACAGGGAACGATCCAGGCAGTTAGGATTTGCAGTAGAGCTGGCAAAGGAAGCCGGAGGCATCATGAAAGACCATTTTACGAAAGAGATAGCCATGGAGTTAAAGGCGGATCACACGATAGTTACCGAAGTTGACAAAAGGATAAATGATATAGTAATAGAGAGCATACAGAAAGATTACCCGAAGCACAATATACTTGCGGAGGAGCATAGTCCTAAGAGAAAGGATAGCGAGTATACATGGGTGTGCGATCCTATTGACGGGACGCTAGTATATTCAAAGGGCATACCGATGGCAGTCTTCTCCTTAGCCCTGGTTGAAGAGGGCAGAGTCTCCTTAGGAGTAATTTACGATCCGTTCCATGATAAGATGTTTACAGGTTCTGATGGAGATGGAGCATTCCTTAACAAAGGTAAACTGAAGGTATCTGAGGATTATTCCTTTAAGGGAGCCGTTGTTGGATTTGCAGCATGGAAGGATGCACAGAGGAACATAAGCGGCGCCTATCCTTTGTTGATAGATAGAGGATCAAGCGTGCTTATGCTTGGTTCCATAGCACATATGGGGGCGTTGGTTGCCTCAGGAGAGATCTCTGCATGCATACACCCTGCAAAGATGCCGTATGATACGGCAGCTGCAAAGGTTCTTGTCACCGAAGCCGGAGGCAGGGTTACAAGCCTTTCCGGAACCAGCATGGTTTATGACAGGCAGATAGAGGGAGCCGTAATGTCGAACAAATTACTGCATGACAAGCTTGTAGAGGTCGTTAGAACGTTATCTGAGCCTGATTTCTCTTACGTTAATCTCTTATAGCGAGTAATGCTCCTTTATCATCTTCGCAGTCTCAGGAGCAGATATGCCTGTATTGTCTACCTCGTACGAGTCCACAAATCTTATTTCTGAGAAAACGTTATTTGCATCTACAAAATTATTGAATATGTTGACGTCTGTGAGCTTTCCGAACTGCTTCCTTGAAGGATCAACAAGCCTTGACTCCAGCTTCTTCCTGTCGCATACCAGATGCACAAAGTGCACAGCCACCGAATGCTCCTTTGCCATATTTACAATATTGGTGATGAACTGATCATCATTGCCTTTTATGTACACTGAGGTCATTATGATCCCGGATATGTGCTCTTCTGCCGCAGCTTCAATCAGACCGAGCCTGTATTTATCCAGCAGTTCCCAGAATTTTGCATTGCTCCTGTCCAGTATTGACTCTATGAAATCGATTGCAAGATGATTATGGAATAACTTGTACCCAGTAATCCTGGAAAGCTCCTTTGACACTGTAAGCTTTCCTGCTGCAGGAGGGCCGTAAATGACGATAAGTTTCATTTTATCCTTTTAACATCGGACAGGCAAAGAATAAATAATCTGGCCATTAAAAATCGCAATTTTTATAAATGAGACTTTACATGCGTTAATTGATTGACATGAATAGAACAGCAAACGCAGTAAGAACAAACAGCAGCACAAAGGTGTACATCTCAGATCAGATGAGCTTTGATTCAGGAATAGGATTCGCAAACAGGGAAGGCTTCAAGCTTGCCAGGTTGGAAGACGTGATATCCAGATACACTTATGATTCCGATTTTAGCAGAGCCTTGGATGAGTCAAAAGGATGGGTAGTAGTAAAATACAATAGCACTCTGAAAGAGGGAAATTGTGAATTGCTTGAGGACGGATCATTCAAGTTAGTAAGGGATAATGCGTATGATAAACTGCCTGACCAAAGGAAAGGGCATATTTATGATAACGGACCTGGGCATGTTATAGTGTGCTGCTCTGACGTTGTTGGAGAGAGTAGGAGGTTGGAGATCAGCACGAACTCGGGTGAGCAGGCGCGCCGCCTTCCTGTGCGCTTTGCATATGTAAAAGAAGATTTCAAGACGTTGAAAGCAGCAACAAGGAGATAGCTGCAAAGCGATCATCCTTAATATCCTTGGATGTTTTTCCTAGCTCTTGCCGTAACTTTGATAGGGATAATAAGTTGGAGCCAGGCAAAAGCACAGGATTAATAAAATGTTAAATAGGATTGATTAATATGCGAATATCGGCTAAGGATTTGGGATGGCTTGCTGTAGACGACTTCTGTCCGCGCTGCTTTTGGATAGAGCGTCATGCTAAGGGCTTGCCTTACCAGATGGGCTTTCCTGGAATCTTCTCCTCAATAGATTCTTATACAAAGAATATAGTAGAGAGATATTTTCATAAAAACGGAATGTTACCCGCATGGCTAAAGGAAATCGGAGAAATTAAACGTATAATAGATGTAAAACCGTCTGATTTCAAGGTAGTTAAAGGAGACAGACTTACGCTTACAGGTATCCCAGACCTTATCTTCCAGCGTCCTGACAATAGTTATGTAATAGTTGACTACAAGACGGCAAGGTACACAGCTAATCAGGATGCGTTCATGCCAGTATATCAGATACAGTTAAATGGCTATGCATACATAGCAGAACATATAGGCCATAAACCTGTAAATGACCTTTTCCTTGTATATTTCGAGCCCCCATATAAGGAAGCGTATGAGCATATAACAGATAGTCATACGAGCGGAGAAGGCTTTGAAATGCCGTTCAAACCAACCGTACATAAGGTAAAGAAGGATACGGTGGAGATAGACCGACTTCTTAAGATAGCAGAAGAGATATTCTCAAGTGAAAAAGCTCCAAGCGGGATCAAGGGCTGCAAAGATTGCGAACGGCTGAAGGGACTCATAGCTCTTGCAGATTAACCACTAAAACTGATTTAGGGATTTCCATGGCACTGCAGACAAGAATAGCGAACGGAGACATGGAGTTCACTGAAGAATTCACACGTGCCTTAACTATAATGGAAGGGGGCAAGAAGAACTTATTCATAACTGGAAGGGCAGGAACCGGAAAGTCCACACTGCTGTCGTATTTCAAATCCATTACAACTAAGAAGATTGCAGTTTTAGCTCCCACCGGAATCGCAGCGCTCAATGTTGGAGGGCAGACCATACATTCATTTTGTCGTTTCAAACCAGATATTACACTTGAAAACGTCAACAAGCTGACAGGAGTGCCTTATTCCGCAATAAACATGTACAGAAGTATAGAAACGATAATAATAGATGAAATATCGATGGTTAGAGCCGATCTTCTTGACTGCCTTGATAAGTTCATGCGGCTAAATGGCCCTAACAGAGACTTAGTGTTTGGAGGAGTACAAGTAATCTTTGTTGGTGATCTCTACCAGCTTCCGCCAGTAGTCACTGGAGAAGAACAGGAAATATTCAGCGGCCACTACAAAAGCCCCTACTTCTTCGATAGCAAGGTCTTCGACGAATTAAAGTTAGAATTCATAGAACTTAGGAAATATTTCAGGCATAGCGATCCAAAATTTATAGGAATACTGAATGCCATAAGAAACAATACAGCATCTGATGAGGATTTGAGAAAAATAAATGAAAGATTTGATGCTTCACTCGGTAGCGTATTTGCTGAAAACATGTACATAACCCTTACAAGCACAAATAACCTAGCGGATTCAATAAATAACAGGCATCTGGATTTAATACCAAAAAAACTTCACTTGTATAATGCATCAATTACTGGGAAATTCAATAAAAATGCACACCCGGCAGATGAAGTACTAAAAATGAAGGAGGACTCGCAAGTAATGATGCTTAATAACGACTCTCAAAAAAGGTGGGTGAACGGAAGTTTGGCAAGAGTTGTTTCTGTGCAAAGCGGTATTGAAGGGGATGATAAGATTATAGTGGAGCTTTCTGACGGCACAGATGCAGAAGTGCTGCCCCATACATGGAAAACGTCAAAGCTGTCTTATGATCAGTCAAACAACAAAATAGTTTCGACTGATATGGGCAGTTTTACACAGTATCCGCTCATGCTGGCATGGGCTGTGACTATACACAAGAGCCAAGGGAAGACTTTTGATAATGTAATAATAGATGTTGGCGATGGCACATTCGCTCATGGACAGCTTTACGTTGCTTTAAGTAGATGCACAGCGTTGGAAGGAATAGTACTAAGTAAGAAAATATTGATGAAACATATTATAACGGATAAACGGATTGCTGAGTTCCATAAGGAGCACTTCAGCTAAGAATTAGCGATTGTCTGAAAACTTCAATGCTGCATATGTATTCGCATAGTTTTTGGCATAGTTTTTGTCTTTAATTTATATCGTTTTTGTCCTTCGGTTTAACCATTTAGAGCATTATGATTTAAGAGGCAGGTAACCCCTATGCTCTAGGTTTTCTTCAGAACGGGCATATGTTATAAATAGTAGAATCTAGTTTTTCGTGATACCAATAAACCATGAAACAAAATGGACTGCTTGTAATTAGTGTTAGAATTTTACCTCTAAGAAATACGGAATTTACCAATGACAGAATTCAGCTTCGACGACAGAATGAGGAGGACATTTGAGAGACTATGATGCTCCTGTCTGCGACGTTACCATGAATCGGGACATAGCAGCGAGAAGACATTAGAGGCGTTCACAATAAGAGATTGACTAACGCAGAAGACCGCAAGAAGTTAAATATGAATAAGTCAACGTTGTATGATATGCAAAAGCATATAAAAGAAGGAAAGAAGATTAAGGTTTATGGAAAGATTATGGAGAAAATAGGTGTATAAGTGAGAATTTTAGATCTGCTTTTTGGTTGGAGACCTAAAAAAAATATGCTGTATAGAAATGCAACTTGGGACTCTAGACGTGGGCCGGTAAAGGGAGAAGCTCAAGGACATGTCAAAATTAGGGACTCCTCAAGTAAGAAATCTGAAGTGTATGTTGTAATTAATGGCACACGTTATATTGGTACATTTAAAATTGTTAAAAACTCATGCACTTTAGGTATTGGACGTTGGTTAACAATAACTAAACTTTATAAAACACCGACCAAAAATATAAAATTTACTAAAAAATATTTAGGTCACAAAGTCAGTAGCATATATGGAACAGCCCATACGTATAATTATGAATTTACTGCAGAAGTATTAGACGCAAGCAAACTAGTTACCGAAGTAATACCTTCGGTTGCTTCTAAAAGATATTCCGTAACAGCGCATAATAAGATTGCAGGAACTCAAATTGTGCGTCGCAGAGGCACTGCAATAGTCGATACTCCCAAAGGCATCTTAGTAGTTTCTGGAAGGCATAAGCTGTTCATATTGCCTGGTGGTGGAGCAAGGCATGGAGAATCTAGGGAGAAAGCAACTATGCGGGAACTTGAAGAAGAAACAGGGCTAAAAACCACCAGTTCAAAATACTTATTTACCCACCATGATTCAAGAGATAGAAAAATTAGGAATTTGCATAAAGTATTCTTAATAAAAGTGAATGGGCAGGCTAAGCCAGACGGGCATGAAGTAAAGCACATAGCCTATTGGAAACCGGATTCAGATATAACAATTAGCCCTACTACAAGGATACTTGTGGAGAAATATCTAAACGAGTTTAAGAAGTAACAAATCACAGTTCTGGATATAAGTAAATCATACCTTAGATAAAGAAGAAAAACATAAAAGAGGGAAGGAAGATAAAAATATGTGGAAAAGTTGAAGTGAAATTATGAATGATAATAAAACAACTATAAAAGAGCTTAAGGACTTAGTACATGAATTTAACATGGAGAGAGATTGGGATCAGTTTCATAATGCTAAAGATTTGGCAATTGCTATTTCAGTTGAAGCGGCAGAGATTTTAGAACATTTCATATACAAGACTAATACAGAAGTCGATGAACTTTTCAGGAGTAAAAAGCGAGAGGAAATAGAAGATGAAGTAGCTGACGTATTGTGGGGTACCTTAATGCTAGCTGAAAAATACGACATAGACCTTGCTAAGGCCCTTGGAAAGAAGATGGAGAAAACAGCCCAAAAATACCCCGTAGACAAGGCAAAGGGGTCAAACAAGAAATACACAGAACTAAAATGATTATATGGACGAAATGGACATTATCCTGAACAGAAAATCCTATCACATAACTAAATATGATGTCATAAGTGCATTTAATCAGACGAATCCAGAGGACTGGCAGGATCTTCCAGGCCCAGATCCATACCACGTAATTGTCATCAACTCCGAGGAAAAGCCAGTGAAGGCAGTATTTAGGAAGATATTCAATACAAACAACTTCATAACCAGCGACGGAGAACGAGTGCTCAAAAAACTTGATTTCGAATTTAAGATTATAGGCGGGGATCAAGTCTATCTTATGCCGATAGGAAATGAACATGCAGTAGAACACATGAACATGAGTTTACTAAACAAAATACCAAAAGACGTGTTTGATAGCAACGGAGTTTTACTGCCAGGCCATGTTTATGATGGAGGAGGGACAAACTGCTGGGGGCTCGAACCAGGACGAGATAATATCAGAAAATGGGGCGAACTCGGCATAGGCGATCACATAATATTTCTGCCTTCAAACTATGCAGTCATAGTCGCCGAGGTTACACATAAGATAAGGGACAGTAATCTGGCAAGGACGATATGGGGGTCAGACCTTCAAACGGGACAGACCTGGGAACTAATGTTCTTTCTTAGAGTAATCCGAATCGTTGATTTAGACAAGCGAACCCTGCTGACAGCACTCGGATATGGCTCAGGCGATAACCTTATGGGTTCCAGAAGAATCACTGACAGATTTAGCCAGACTTATACTTCCATATCAAAGTTTCTTGATAAATACTCTGGTGGTAGCATAACTACAGAGGCCTTCAGCCAGGAAACTGCAGACAGGATAATTGACAATTCCTTCTCTAACAGAACATCACACGAAGAGCGTCTTAGCCGCCTAGAAAATGCGATAAGAGATGTCTCCCCTACATCTGGAGAATATGTAATGGTCAACGGTAAAAGGATAAAACGCAACCAATTATTCGTAAAATATGTCAAGGAAAGAGATAACTACAAATGCAAAGCATGTGATTTCACATTCAATAAACGGGACGGGACTCCTTACGTAGAAGCAGCACATGTAATAGGACTTGGAAATCAAGGAGTCGATAGCCCAGATAATATGGTTGCATTATGCGCCAACTGCCATAAGAAACTCGACAAGGGCAATACCGAAGCGAGTAATGAAGTATTGAATGCACTACGTGCTAAGGGTTTATCCTTTAGTTAAACCTTATTATTCCGACAAACTTTGCACTTAAAAACCTAAAATCCGACAGTTTTCGATTAAAACGACAAAGCCGCTTTAGGTGTTTGATTACAATATCTGAAACAATGAAAATGCAGATGTTCAGACTGAAGAAAAAGATAAAAAAAGGTAAGAAGATAACGCTTAGGAAGAAGACAATGAGGAAACTGTTAAATAGCTCTTCAAATAACTCATAATTCATGGCTAAACGAAAGAGGTCTAACAGTTTAAATTCTCTGATTAGATTTCTATCAGAGTGGATTGACAAAGCAGTACATAGCCTCATACAGCTTGTTACTGTAATTGCAATTATCGCAGGAACACTCTTAATAGTTTCACAGTTGCTTAAGGGGCAAGTCAGCTTAGTCTATAATTTGATCCAAGTATGTGGTGTTATCGTTGCTTTATTACCTATTTTGATAACTGGTTTGATTAAGGAGAAGGCTAAAATTTTCCAAGAGTTTATTATAGCAGTTTTACAGATAGAATATATTCTTCTTTTTTCTTTGCTCAGCGGTGTAATCTTTTATATACTTGGTGATACTGGAATTACTACGTCGAATATGGGATGGACAAGTGTGATCTATGGCTTCTCAGGATTACTATTTGGGTTTATGTTTCTATTCGGAATTGGTAGCTTTGTATATGCAATAAATGACTTTAGAACTGTTTTAGCCAAAAAATTCAAAATAAAATTAGATGAAGATGAATAAAATGCCACATAAAATAATGATTATGGTAGGAGAAATATTGAGGGACTTAGGCATCGGAATAGTTGGTGGTGCTGTTGTATCTTATTTTGCGATATCTAATTCTCAATATGGTGTATTCATAGTAATGGGTGCAATATTTACTGCTATTGGGAACGGTATAAAAATGCATTATTCAGAGTAAGGATAAAATGGGATTCTTCGATAGATTTAGAAAATCAGATAACAAGAATGAATCTGCGAAAGATGAATCAACTTCGATACCCAAAGATAATAATGTTGAAGAACCAATTATCAGAGAGGAACCAAGTGGTTCAGGTACTTACATTTACATGGTTGATGGAAATAAGACTATTAACGAGCATCTTCAAATAATTGCGAACGAACTTTTAATCAAAAATAGAGCAATAAAAGTTATATTAAAAGCAAAAGGCAATATGATATCTAGAACAGTAGATGTTTCAGAAATATTGCGCGATCGTTCAAGGCCTCGATTTGACATAGGTGTAGAAGATATCAAAATAGGCAAAGAAGAGAATAAGGTTGGAAATGCCATAACTGTAATCTCAAATATCGCTATTATACTCAGAATAAGGGAGACAATAACAGCAACTCAAACACCATGGACTAAGAAAAATACGTCAGAAGAAAAGAAGAAACCTGGTTCGGAAAAAATTAAGAAAGTTGCTGAAGTAGATAATACAATAGAAATAAGGTCAAATTCAGATAAAGACTTCGCAAATTCTGTATTGCAGACCATAACTTATCTTGTTAATTATAAAAGTGCAATTATTAGTGGGGAAAAAGAATACTCAACTAAAATTTTAGAGCTGAGAGACCTATTGGTAAATAAAGGGATGAAAAGTTATTTGGATACTTTCTGGGACAAAAAGTCGGAGGAAATAGAGAAAACAACTGG
>DAHUYR010000001.1 GCA_027315135.1 Microcaldota archaeon | reverse complement strand
ATGGTACAGTTAATAATGGCAGGATTCACAAACGGAAACCCAGAGCTTTATGACATGGATCCTCTGGGAGGTTACACTAAAGAGAGCAGTTACACAAGCACTGGGAGCGGGTCACTGACCGCGCTCGGATACCTTGAAAGCGTATACCAGCCAATGATGAGCGTGCAGGAAGGAGTGAAGCACGTGGCAAGGGCATTGGGCATAGCTATGAGAAGGGATGCTGCGACAGGTGGAAACATGAAGATAGTATCAATAACAAAGAAGGGATACAAAGAGTACACGAAGGATGAGATTGAGAAGATCTCAAAGGCGGCTTAAGAAGAATCTCAACAAAAATTTCTAATTACATCTCCTGTGGTTAAGTGTCAGAAGAAACAACGAACAAAGACTTATTGGAAGAAGTGAAAAGGCTGATGCCTGCTCAAGCTGGGGTCACAAAGGTGGATTTTGAAGGCCCTGACGTTGCAGTATACGTGAGCGATGTCTCCTATGTATACAAGGACGAGAGCATCATAAGGAACATCTCCGTATCGATAAAGAAGAGATTAATAGTAAGAAGCGATGCGTCAAAGCTGATGGACCCTGAATCTGCAGTCAAAAGGATAAAAGAGATAGTGCCTGCAGAGGCCGGCATACCTGAAGAAGGAATACGCTTCGTGCCAGAATTCTCAGAAGTCTACATAGAAGCCCTCAAGCCAGGCCTCGTCATAGGCAAGGGCGGTTCTAATCTTATCAACATAATAAGCGATACTAAGTGGATTCCAAAGGTTCTGAGAATACCTACAATGAACAGCGATGTCATAAAGGGAGTAAGGAACATGCTGTTCAAAGAGAGCCCGTTCAGGAAGAAGTTCCTGGATAGCATAGGGAACAAGATAAACAAGCCGATAATGAAGAGCGAGTGGATAAAGGCCACGGCGCTTGGAGGATTCAGGGAGGTAGGAAGGAGCTGCATGCTCATAGAGACCAACCATTCTAAGATACTGATAGACTGCGGGATAAGCCCCGAACCCGGAATAAAGGGAGCAGAAGGAAACGCGGCAGGCGGGGAGAATAAAGCCTTTCCATATGTTGCAAACATGAATGCAACAATAAACGACATCGATGCCGTCATACTGACGCACGGGCACATGGACCACATGGGCTTTGTACCGTACCTTTACAAGTTCGGATACACCGGACCTGTATACTGCACTCCGCCAACCAGGGATCTTGCAGCATTGCTTCTATACGATTACACCAGACTTGTCATAAAGAGCGGAGGCACACCTCTTTATGGTGAAAAGGATGTCAGAACGATGCTCATGCACATGGTCACAAGGGACTACGGAGAAGTGACAAATGTAACTGATGAGATAAAACTCACGTACCATAACGCCGGACACATACTAGGTAGCGGAACCGTCCATCTCCACATAGGGGAAGGAATGTACAACACTGTAATCACCGGAGATCATAAGTACGGTTTCACAAGGCTGCTTGATGAAGCAGATACAAAGTATCCAAGGATAGATGCTCTATTCACCGAAAGCACATATGGCGGCCCGAGAGACATAACGCAGAACAGGAAGGAATCTGAGATTGAATTACTGGATGCTATACAGAATACGGTGAACAACGGAGGAAAGGTTGTCATACCTCTGTTTGCCGTAGGAAGATCACAGGAACTCATGCTTGTTCTGGAGAACTACATAAACAACAGCCCTAAGTACAAAATGGAGGCTCCTATATACCTTGACGGAATGATATTAGAGGCAAGCGCAATACACACTGCGTATCCTGAATATCTGAAATACAGCGTGCAGCAGCGCATACTGAACAACAACTCTCCGTTCGAGAGCGAGATATTTGAGATAGCAAAGGGAGAGAAGAGCGAGATACTTGACAAAGGCCCATCTGTAATACTTGCAAGCGGAGGCATGCTTAACGGAGGAGCAAGCCTTGCATACTTCAAGGAGATGGCAGAGGATCCGAAAAACCTCCTCATCTTTGTAGGGTACAACAGCGCAAACTCCTTGGGAAGAAGAATACAAAACAAGGTTACTGAGATAGCGCTTCCTGGAGAGGATGGAAAGCTGGAGCAGATTAAGCTAAAGATGCAGGTAAAGACCGTAGAAGGATTCTCAGGCCACAGTGACAGAAGGCAGATAATAGACTTTGTGAAGAACATGAGGCCTTCTCCAAAGAAGATCTTCACCATGCACGGAGAAGAGTCAAAGTGCGAGGATCTGTCAAGGGTGCTTGGCAACATGATGCATGTCGATTCAAGGGCTCCTATGAACCTTGATTCCCAAAGGCTGAAATAATACTTATTATTCTAAAGCCAGAGCGGTAATAATGAAGGCAATCTCCCTGAAAGAACCTTGGGCATCACTCATGCTGAAAGGGCAAAAGACCATAGAGACAAGAGTATGGAAGACTGATTATAGGGGAAAACTGCTCCTGTGCGCGTCAAAGAAACCCGAATCCAGCATATCTGGAAAGGCATTTGCCACAGCAAGCCTGATTGAAATACGGCCTATGACAAAGGAGGATGAGACGCCGGCATGCTGCAAGATATACGACGGAGCATATGCGTGGATTCTTTCTGATATAACTGCGATAAAACCATTCGAAGTAAAAGGAAGCCTGGGCCTGTATGACGTTGACTTCAAAGAATAATGGCTATGTTACCTCATCGAGCACTGCTCTCTTCTCAAACGCACCGCGGTCATCGCGCTTCTTCTTAACCATCGATTCAAGCTGCACTTTATGGATGCCCTTTGCAATTGCAATCGCATATACTACTTCAAGCACGTCTGCAAGCTCCTCAGCATCCCCGCTTGCAGCATATTCATTCGCTTCTTCAACCAGCTTGTCCGCAAGCCTTTTTGAATACTCTTCATCATCTGCAAAGTGTACCTTCACGCTCTTCCCTTCTCCTTTTATTATGTCAGGCACCTTGTCCCTGACAAGTTTGTTATACTTCATGGCAAGCCTTCTGCATCATATATCAACAATAACCTCAATTAAAAATATAAAAACCTGCACAAACATGTGCGTAGTCACATTATGTACTGATAAAGGAAGTATTAGTTTATTTCCGCATGTTGGCCTTATACCATGTGTATAGCCTGAGGAATATCGGCACGAATTTCTCACCGCTGGCTATCATCTCATCTATCTGCTCTGCAGAGATTCTGCATCTTATGAAACTACTGTCAAGCATTGCAGTATACTTTCTTTGGAAATCGTTTTTTCATAAACCGCAACTGGCGGAACACCTAATTTTTTTAGCAGAAAGAACGGAGTTCCATCTCTTGTTCTCTTATTGTCATACTTCAACCCTTCAATAATCTTATCAAATAATTCATTAGATGCATTGGGGATCTTTGAAGGCGTTCCCATCCTATTGAAAACGGAAAAGACGCATGCAACATCCTCAGAAGAGAGCATGCCTAGCTTGTTTGCAAGTACTGCTTCCGCTCTGATTCCCAGAGATAGCGCCTCTCCATGCGTCAATGTAAAATCAGAGTGGAACTCTATCTGATGGCCTAGGGTATGTCCAAGGTGCAGCACAGGATTAAACATCTCATACTCGTCCCCTTTCATACATTCTAATTTTAAGTCAATAGTGCGGTTAACAATCTTAAGTAGTTCTTCTTCCGAGAGCTTTAAGTCGGATGGGAGAGCCAGCAGGTATTCAAGAAAATCAAGATCCTGCGCCATTGCATGCTTCACACTTTCAACAAGTCCGTTCCTAATCTCCCGCTGACTCAATGACTGAAGAGTTTTTACATCAACAAAGACAAACTTCGGAGGATAATAGACTCCGAAGGAGTGCTTTGCAAATCTGGAGTTTACAGCGTTCTTCGCCCCTATCGCAGCATCATGCGCAGCCATAAGCGTAGTCGGAACCGCAAAGAACTGCAGCTTTTCCCTGAAGTATTCACATGCAGCATAGCCTGCAACATCAAGAACTATGCCTCCCCCAACAGCTACAACTCCGCTGTCAGCAGTTGCAAAGCCGAGCATCTGGTCCAGTATTTTATCCTTTATCTCCCTTGCCTTCTGCGCCTCTCCAGGATCAAAATCAAGAAGCAGACACTCTATACCTTGCTCTTCTATACTCTTTTTGATAAATTCCCCATAGGACTTTCTCACATTAGTATCAGTGACAATGACTATCCTGTATGGATCATACGCGGCTATCTTCTTTCCAATATCTGAAAGTATATCATGGTCAATAATTACTTCTGTCTCCCTGCCATTAAAACAGAATTTCTTAACAGCCATTTCCCTCCCTATATTTATCATTCTCTCTGGCCGAGATTTTATCTCTGCCATGCCCTAATTGATTATGCCATTGCTTTTTGGAAAAATGCAGTATCGAAATATATAGCTATGGAATCAAGTTTCCCGTCTTTGATCTTCCAGATTTCCGCAACATCTGCTTTAAAGTTGTTGCCTTTTGGAGATACGAGGTCATAGCTTACTACTGCACAGGCGTTATCTCCATCAATAAGCACGCTTTTCACTTTTAGGCTTCTGATTACCTTGAAAAAGTTGTTATTTACGTAAGCTTCTCTTCCCCTGCTCTCTTTTGCTACTGTTCCTGTGAATAAAAATTCATCTGACAACAAGGAACCCCATTCCTCCTTTTTTGAAAGTTTGTCATAGTACTTATCCACTAATCCCTTTGTTACTTTTGGATCTACCATTTTTACACATTAATAATTCATCTAATAAAAATAAATAGATACGCCTTGGCCGGGATTCGAACCCGGGTCGCAAGCGTGACAGGCTCGTATGCTGGACCACTACACTACCAAGGCATATGTGCTATATATTATGCACAAAGCATTAAGAAACTTTAATGTCGTTTCCCGTTGGTGTGAATTGAACACACAACCTGCCGCTTTCTAACTTGTTTAAGTTAGTGACAAACTACAGGCGGCCGCTCTACCATTGAGCTACAACGGGCCGATGCAGATTTATATTATATATCAGTCTATTATAAATGTTTATATATAGGGTTGATTATGCCTGCAGGGACCTCTGAAAAAGGCAATGCTACTACTGTTAAGCGTAAAAATACGCTATCGTTTGAAAAGCAGGAGAAGCCTGAGATAAAGAGAAGGAGGTATACGTATACCCCGATGTTTACCTATTGGGTAAAGGACCTTTTCAGAAAGCTTGCTTCCCATAAAAACTTCGGCGATGCCGTAGCGATAACCTTCGCATGCCTAAGCATGTCTTTTGCCTTCCCATTTTATCCATATCCGATACTTGCGATTCTTCTGATAGGAGTATTCGTACTGACAATGTATTCTCCGCTTTCAGGTCTTATAGTGCTTCTGGGAGAGACCTTCCCAATGCTTGTCTACCAGGCTCCACTGCTTGCATGGTTCATGGGATTATTCGTGGCAGTATCCCTTTTCCTTGGATACAAGCATTACAGGGTCATAACTCTGACCTACGTGCTGATAATGCTTCCATTCTCGATCCTTGGGACCTTTTTAGAGATACCTATATTCGTGCTCAGCGTACTTGCAATAGGGCTTAAGCGAGGCGTAGCAATGACTGTAACTGCGATAGTGCTCATTGCAATAATATCAGGAATGACTGGAATGCCGAATACCGCTCCAATAGCCTTCAACACCACTCTTGCACACTCTCAGCTTTCAGGCCCTTCAGTAGCATACTACGTTCCTGCAAAGAGCATAACTACCTTATCCACCTTCCTGCCTGAGTTCTTTTCATCTTATGGCACATTATTCAGTGTCAATGTAATATCACAGGACCTGCATATATTCTTCGACTGGCTATCAATACTAACTTCAGGTATCAACCTGGTACTGATCTCTCTTCAGATACTTGTATGGCTGATCACCATATTCATAATAACAAACTATGTGATAAAGAGCAGATCGTATTACAAAGGGGCAGAGGCAAGCATCTTCTCATTCGTGCTGTTTATCGCATTCGTTGTGTTTTCCTACGCTTCAGGAACCCCGACAAACCCTGCGATATTCTTCAGTTTCCTCGCCACCCCGATAATCCTACTTGTTATGGAATACAACGGAATAAACATAGTGAAGGTGCTTGATGTTGTCAAGCGCGACTTCATAGAAAAATTCGGAGAGGGATTAGAAGACCTAACAGGCGCAAGGGAAACATTCGATGACATTGCAAACTACGAACAGACAAAGAAGGAGCTGAAACACGCTGTGCTGGACCCTATAGAGAAGAGGGACATAGCGGAGGCGTATCAAATACAGCCTCCAAAGGGACTGCTCTTCTTCGGTCCGCCAGGAACAGGGAAGACCATGATGATGCGCGCCCTGTCAAATGAAGTGAGGGCGAAATTCCTCTACGTAAAAAGTTCCAACATAGAATCGCCATTCCACGGAGAGGGATCAAAAAAGATAGCAGAGATCTTCAAGAGGACTGCGGACAACAGCCCTGCAGTCCTGTTCTTCGACGAGATCGATGCAATTGCAGGAAAGAGGGAGAACACGGGAGATGCGATAAGCAATGAACTTCTCTCGACCATGCTGCAGGAGATGGATGGGTTCGTAAAGACAAAAGGTGTCGTCATAGTCGGATCCACGAACGTGCCGCAACTCATAGACCCTAGCATAATGCGTCCTGGAAGGTTCGACAAGATAATATACATGCCTCTTCCAGACAAGCTGGGAAGGGAGAAAATATTCAAGATCTATCTGAAGAACCTGCCTATAGAGAAGAACATAGACTACGACAAGCTTGCAGCCCTGACGGAAAGGTTCTCAGGCGCAGACATAAAGGCGATATGCGAAGATGCTGCAAGGGAGGTATCCGAAGCAGCGAGCAATGAGAGCAAAATACTTGCGATAACGAATGATGATCTTATTGCAACTATAAAGGGCAGGAAGCCGTCAACGTCGCTGCGCCAGATCGCAGACTATGAGAAGTTCAAATACGATTATGAAAGAAGAGTACATCCAGAGGATATCGGAAAAGAAGCAGGCGCTATAGCAGTAGAGGATGTAATAGGATTAGAGGATGCGAAGAAGGCTTTATATGAAGCTGTGCAGGTGCCACTGCAGAAACCAGAGCTAATATCAAAATACAAGGTAAAAGATACCCGCGGAATACTCCTGTTCGGCCCGCCAGGATGCGGCAAGACTATGCTGATGAAGGCTGTGCTCAGCCAGATAAGCGATGTGAAGATGATAACCCTGTCAGGCGCAGAGCTATCAGAAGGAGGATATGAGCAGTACCTGTCAAAAATAAAGGAAACATTTGACAGGGCAAGGGAGAATGTTCCATGCATAATATTCATAGATGAAATAGATGCGGTGACCCCGAGCAGGGACAAATCCTCAGAATTTGCATCACAAGTGATAAGCCAGTTCCTGCAGGAAATGGACGGAATAAAATCCTCAAAAGGCATAGTCGTGGTCGGAGCGACAAACTTCCCTGACAGGATAGATATGGCGCTTCTCAGGGGAGGAAGGTTTGAGAAGCTGATATTTGTGCATCCGCCAAGCAGTGAAGACAGAGAGACGCTGTTCAGGAAAAACCTGGAAGGCGTTCCCACAGGCGAAGATGTTGACTATGAAAAACTTGCCAGGATGTCAAACGGATACACTCCTGCAGACATAGCGAAAATATGCAACATCGCAAAGACTGATGCTATGGAAAAGGAGATAAATGATTCCAAAGAGTATTCAGTATCTATGCAGAGCATTACCGAAGCGTTTGGAAAGGTGGTGCCCTCTGCAACTGAAGACTTAATAGCAAAGTACACGGAATTCCTGCTAAAGCACGGTGGCAACTAATGTCATTAATACTGCCTATCATGGTACTGGTCCCTGTATTATTCCTAGTGCCACTTGCATACATGGAAAAGAACAACGCGGGCAAGATAACGATTATCAGCTCAATAGCTGTCCTGGCAATAGCTATATTATCAATATTCATGGCAAAGACCTCGGGATATGGCGCAGTCTCTTTCTCTGTACCGTACATAGCACAACCTGCCCTCTCTTTCGGGCTGACGCTCACCAATATAACTACGATACTCATTGCAATGACTGCCATACTCTTCCTTGCAGTCTCCGTTGTCGGATATTACTTCATAAAGGAGAAGGAGAAGCTCTATGGCGCCATACTTCTGATATCTGAAATGTCGGCTCTTGGCATCTTCCTTGCAGCAAACTTCTTCCTATTCTACGTATTCTGGGAGGTAACGGAGGTGATGATGTTCTTCATCATCTTCATCTACGGCGGATACAACAAGAGATATGCTGCGATCAAGTTCATCATATATTCAATAACATCAAGTCTGCTACTGCTCATAGCGATAATGCTGCTCTATTCGGCAATCCCTGCACACAGCTTCAACATCGCATACCTGATAAGCAACGGCAACCTCATACCGCAGGGCACGCAGCTTGCCATAATGCTGATGCTCCTATTGTCATTTATGATAAAGATGCCAGTGTTCCCATTCCACAGCTGGCTCCCTGATGCGCATACTGAAGCTCCAACGCCAGGCAGCATGATACTCGCAGGCATACTTCTGAAATTCGGAGGCTACGGCCTGATACTGATGTTTCTCATTCTTCCTGTAGCAGCCACATATGCGCCGTACATGGCAGCAATCTTCGCCTTCTCAGCAATATACTCTGCAATAGCGAGCATCAAGCAGACGAATATGAAGAGGCTTATAGCGTATACAAGCATAACTGACATGGGGATAATAGGGGTAGGCATAGCTGCATCAAATACGATAGGCTTCGCAGGAGCCACATATGCGATGATGGGCCATGCGCTTGCAATCTCAATATTATTCCTGATAGCAGGGACGATGGACGAGGTATACGGCACGCTTGAGATAAAGAAAATAACTGGGGTAATGAGAGACTATCCGGGAATCGCATACCTCTTCATAGCAGGAGTCTTTGCAACCATAGGCATACCTCTTACAGCTGGTTTCATAGGAGACATACTGATATTCATAGGCGCATACAGTTCCTTCGGCTTCCTCGGCCTAGTGCCTGTTGTAGGCATACTTATAATCGCCGCTGCCCTGCTATGGCTGATAGAGCGGCTCTTCCTTAAGGGCGGAGAGGAGAAGACTCCTTACAGGGAGGTGGACGGCACAGTGGCTGCAGGTGCAGTAATCCTGCTCTCAGGTCTTATAATACTCGGCGTACTGCCGTTCCTGCTCCTTAACTTTGCAAACCTGTGATTATACTACTCCTAAGTACAGAATAACAAGGTACAACAGCGCAAGAGTCACTGCAACAGAGAAATTATCATCTAATTTGATAGGCAGGCTTTCAACAAATGCACCTACCAGTGCAAACAATATTGCCATCGGTCCAACAAGAAAGTATCCAGGTATCGCAACTACTGCAAAATAAGCAAGCGTGCCGACAATGCTCTTCTTCTTGTTGTATGGGAGCTTCGCAATCGGCTTGTAGCTTCCTGCAAACGTGGCCATCGGATCAGCAAAGTATATTGCCAGAAGAGCAAGGAGGAAGAAGCTCTTGTCCATGAACACATATGCTATCAGCGTGCCTATGCCCAGCCATATCGCACCGTAACCTACATAGCCCTTATGTTTTTCTATCGCATAAAGGGACATGCTGAACCTGCTGCTCTTCCAGAGTTCCGCATAAAACACCAGGAGCAATCCTATGATGAATACGTACAGGGCTATATATCCATCAAGAGGGTAGCTGAACAAAAGGAAGGCTGCAAAGAGCAGTATGCCTCCGAAGAGATGGACAAAGTCTCTCCTGATCTCTATCTCCTTGTTGTCAACATGGTTCTCATATCCCTGTTCGGAAAGCAGTTCGCTGGATATTCCCAGTATAAATGCAACAGCTATGGCAAGCGCACCTTCTCCTGAGAACAGAATTATGAATATAAGTCCAAGTACAGCAACAGCCACACGTATCTCCCGCAGTTCCTTCGAGAGGATAAGATTAAACAGGAGTATTCCAAAAAGGACGCTGGCTGCAGTCTGTATGTCCATCCTGTAAAGGAAAGCTATCACTACTCCAAGAAGCAGCGCGATTCCCAAAGGATAAATCTTTCTTCCTTTGAAAAATGCTGCCTTTATTGCAAAAAGGAAAAGGACTACAGTATAAAGGATAAATCCAAATATGCCTGTCCACTGGCTGCTTAGCATCATGAGCTACACCTATTACACTGCGTATATTACCCATGCCGCTATTATAAAAGCGGCAGCTATAACAAAGGGAAGGACATGCCTTATCACATTCCCTATGTCACTCGCCATTTTAAGTATGTTCTCGAAGGAGTGTTCCCCCCACGTGTAAAAGTCCTCAATTATTACGGTCCTGTGTGATACGCTTACATATTCAAGGTTCGATACTGCTTCTGAAACAAGCCTGTGTATATGCGGATATATCTCGCGTTCCTTTGTGT
>DAHUYR010000038.1 GCA_027315135.1 Microcaldota archaeon | reverse complement strand
CCACACTGAGTGCTACAGAAGACGATTGGCTCGTACCTGAATAACATCCTGCCCCAGTGTAGCTCCAGTCAACAAAATGATAACCGGTGATCGGACTTGCATCTATCGTGACTACAGATCCTGCCGGATAGCTTCCAGTACCTGGAGAAACACTGCCATCAGGCGAAGGACTTGATGATTCTGTGAATGTGTAATACAAGACGCTGGATGTTGTTGAAGTTGAGGTGGTTGAAGATGTGGAAGAAGTAATGCCTGCACTTATGCCTTTTATTGTTCCATTTGAAGTTGCGGTGAAGGTGGTCGACTGCGATGTAGAAGAAGCTACAGATACTCCTCCTGTGCTAGTCCATGTACTAAAACTATAACCTGCAGGAAGATCTCCGAACAGAGTATATCTTGTATTCTTGAATACTATTAACTTTGATCCTGGAACATACTGCACACCGTCTATGGTGACATTGATGCTCGCACTGTCTACAGTAATATAATACAGCGATGGTGCACTAAGCGCTACATATGTTGTCCCAGTGCCTGTTATGTTGAATACAGGGGCATTCGCACTCTGTCCATTGCAATAATTGTTGCTGCATATGCCATATGACATGCTGAATTTAGGATTTACCTGTGAACCGGACTGTAATGATCCACTGGCAATGTTGCTTATAGTTGCATTGCACACTGCCACTCCTCCCTGAGGAATGTTGGAAGGTATGCATTCTCCCGGATAAAATGTACTACTAGCGCCTGGATAGAAGTAGAATGCACCAGGTTTAACGTATATTCCTGTACCTTTGTTGTTTGTGAATATTACATACGCTTTTGCGTTTGTAGGAACTGCTGGATTGCCAATCACATACATTCCCTGGCATGGCAGTTCAGGAGTAATATAACAGTATGAATTTGTATACGTAGTATTGTGCAGACCAACAGTGTATAAGTATCCGATGACAACTGCGACAATGAGAAATGCAAATGCGAATATGACCATGTACTCTATAGATACCTGCTCCTTCTTCGAACGTTTCTTAGTTCCAATAATGTCAGAACCATGTTTACCGGCCACTACTATATTTTGCAAAACATGATTTAAATAACCCTACGCTGCCCATTCCGTTAAGAGGAACTCCATATGTTAGGAATACGAAACACGGCAACAATACAATGAACGCTTTATAACTTTTTATACTATCTATAAATCATGGACCTTTTCAGACCTTACTCTGCAACAGCCGCGACGGGCAATGAGCGACTTTACCTGAGCACAGGAAAAAGGCAGCACGCGTCTATAGGCCAGATAGAATCCAGGAGCGTCATTCTGGAAAAAAGCAATGGCATATCTCTCAAATACTCGGAACTGAAAAGGTATGTAATAGCAAAGTCAGTCACATTTGACTTACTACTCACAATGTACGATGTAAATTCAAGGTCCATAAATGTCATAAGGCCCACACTTCCTCTTGAGCCCAAGGGACTTGCGATGGTGCAGAATAGGCTTAAAAGGGTTAAAAATCCAAACATTGAAATAAGGGCAATAGGGCTACAGAACGGATGGAGAGGCTACGTAAAGTCATTCAATGATGTTTATAAAATGTGCAAAGGGCACTGCATGGAAATAGATCTGTTTGGGGATGAGAAAAGACACATTGCAATAGACCTTAAAACAGGACTGTCATACGACTTGCTTCTGGAGAACAGGATATATAGGCCCGGAGAACTTAAAAACGACGAGAAGGAAGAGGATTTCCAGTCAAATACTGCGCTCCTTTCGTTCATATAATTTTTCATACGCTGGTTCTTTATCTCCCAGAATGCTTCTGAAAAATACGATATTGTCAGATATGAATCTGCCAAAACTCATGCTTTCGAAGCTACCAAGAGCATTTTTCAAGGCAGATTCATCAATTCGATATTTTATCCTAGCTACAGTTACGTGGGGAACAAACTCTTTATTATCGAAAGCTATCCTCCTTGATCTCAATCCTGTGCGTACTGAAGCTGCGATAGCCTTCATCTCTTCAGCGCCGATAACTACTCCGGAGCATATGGCGCCAGGGTTGCCAAGATAACTCATGCCTGCAATTTCAACATCGAAATTCTTCAATGAAATATTGTCAAGTATATCCTTCACTTCATCCACTCTAGCGCCGTCAAAGTCACCAAGGAAGGCAAAAGTAAGATGCATATTCTTCTTGTCAACAAATTTTATTCCTGGAAAATCAAGCATCCGCGCCGCTTCTGCCAATCTCTCCCCTACTTCATCAGGGATCTCAGCAGATATGAAGGCACGCATATAAGAATATAAATAATCCTTGCTTAAATCTTTATCGATTCTGTGATAAACATAAGCGAGTTTCTAAATGTTGATTTGCGTGTGGGAAGGATAGTAAGCGCAGAGGATCATGAAGGGGCTAGAAAACCAATGTATAAACTCAGGGTTGACCTAGGTCCCGAGATAGGCGAGAGGGGCATAATTGCAGGAATAAAGGAGTTCTACACGAAAGAGGAGCTGATTGACAAATATGTAATATGCGTGGTAAACCTGGAACCTAAGACAATCGCAGGTGCGGAATCAAACGGCATGCTGCTCGCTGCAGAGGATAACGAGACAATAGCGCTCCTAGCGCCTGATAAGATTATGAGCCCAGGTTCAAAGATACATTGATGCCAATGAAAAACATAGCGTTCGTAGGGAAGATGGCAACCGGAAAGAGCTACTATGCATCATTGCTGAGGGCAGAGCTGATGAGCAAAGGAATAAACATCAACGTTATCCACATATCAACAAAGATAAAGGACATAGCAACCGAGCTGTTTGGGATGCATGAAAAGGACAGGGATCTATTGCAAAAGATAGCTGCGAACATGCGCGAGATAGATGAGCATGTATGGATAAGGTATCTTTTATCTGATATAAGAAAGGAAAACAAGCTACCGTTCATACTGGACGATTTAAGATTCAAGGACGAAGTGCTACTCATAAGGCAGACTTTTGATCTGCTGATAGTTAAAATAGACTCTGATGACAGTTATAGGAAAAGTGCATACGCTGCAAAGTACGGGAAGGCTCCAACAGAGAAGGAACTGACTGACATAACTGAGACTAGCATGGATGAGATAGAGCCAGACCTTGTGCTTAAAAATGATTACACAAAACAGACTGCTAGCAGCAATATAACGAAGCTACTCAAAGAATTGCAGGTATACTGAGCTTCAGGAGAGGGAGAAGCCCCTGCCGCTATGCACGCTCTGTACTACAGGCGCTACGCTGACATGCTTCGGGACGGTCCTCATAAGCACCATCCCAGCATCTGTCAGTATCAATGGTCTCTGTTCTTCTCCCTTCTCAGTGAAGTCAACTACCCCAGCCCTCTTAAGTGATTTCAGCATATACCATACTCCGCTTTCGGAAAAACCATATTTTGCGGAGACATAATTTACGAATTCAGTTGCAGTAGGAATAAGGTTCAATCCGATCTCATAAACTATAACCAGCTTCTTCTCGCTGATGCTTATTCCAGCAAACTTAGAATTTACAATAGTAGTTAACACTTGCATAAGAGCACATCAAAAAAAAGTTTATTACGCTCTTACGCAAGCGCTGAAGCCTTATTGCACAGATAAAGAGGCTTCATATTGTAAGCGGTAATCCCTATAACTATGACTAGGAGTGACCTGAAACAGGTAAAGACATTCTGCGTCAACTTCATAGTCATGTACTTACACTTGAATACAGGTCTGCAATCATATTCTTAAACCTTTTCTGCAAAGCCTGCCATTAATCAAAGATTCGCAGACCTTCTGATCCTTGCTTGCTCCAGCATGCTGTGCAACAAGCAATATAAAACACACGTGCAAAATACTCACAAGAGTGCTATGCTAGAGCAATCATTGATATTTATCATACTTATAGTGATAACTGCAGTATACGCTGCTTTTGACGTCCTAAATAAGAGGAACATACCTAACCTATTTGTATACGCAAGCCTAGCACTAGCATTAATCATAACTTCAACATACAGCTACACAACGATAATCTACAGTCTTGAAATAGCGCTAATAGCAGCAGTACTTGGCTATCTGCTATACAAGAAAGGTTTCCTTGGCGGAGGCGACTTCCTAGAATTTATTGCCGTATCTCTAATATTGCCTTTACAGCCACAGCCACTACTAGTATCTTCAATCTCTGTTCCTGTGCCATTCATAATATCGGTACTGCTTGCGGCTGGATACGCCGTCTCTTTATACATGCCATTATACTATTTGGGAAGGTCAAAGAACCCCAAAAGAGACAAGAAACGCATGCTGTCAGGAATGGTATTGCTTATCTCATACGCTCTGCTAATAACAACAATGTATGCGTTGTCCTACATACACTTACTCGGAATAATGGTGCTGGGGATTCTCGGGATAGCATCCTTCTTTGTAATTATCTACGAGAGCAGCATATACGAAGGCATGGTTGCCATGGTGCTGCCAAAATCGCTTGAGCCTGGTGACATGATTGCAACAAGCCTCATGGACAAGAAGGATATTGAATACTTCAGAAAGGTCTCAAAGAATTTCGACAGGCTAGTGACCAAAAAACTTCTATCAGAAATAAAAGGAGTCAAGAAAAAGGTTCCAGTCTACAGGAACTCAGTGCCCTTTGCACTGTTCATATTCATAGGGATAATAATCTCCCTCCTATTTGGAAACCTGATGGTGCTCATCCTTTCATAAAGATTAGTTTATTATATCTTGAAAACAATAGATTCTGCGTGGGAACATGGAGGAATGCGACATATGCGGAAGGAAGACCGAGAAGGAGTACGTTGTAGACGTAGAAGGAGCGATGATGCATGTCTGCAAGAGCTGTGCAACCGGCATGACTCCGATAGAAGTAATAGACAATTCAATAAACAATAGCAGCAAGCCAGGCATGCCTGAAGCAAAGCGCAAGTTTGATTACGGCCTGCAGGATATGACGGAGGGATACGGAGACACGATAAAGAATGCTAGAGAGAAAGCCGGGATGACAAACAAGGACCTTGCAATAAAGATAAACGAAAAGGAAAGCCTCCTTGCAAGGATAGAGCGCAACCAGCTTGTCCCTGAATCGAAAGTTGCAAAAAAACTCGAGAATGCCCTCGGCATAAAACTGGAAATCACAAACGCAAATGATGAAAACAAGCATAATTACGGAAAGAACGAACCCCTGACCCTGTGGGATGCTGCCATAAGGAAGGAGACTAAAAAGAAGGGCGGTGAGTGAATAGCAGTAGACATAAGCAAGCTAGTGGGTGAAGTGAAGAAGGAGCTCTCTTTTGATGAGCTGCAAGGAAAGATAATAGCTATAGACGCATACAATACCATATACCAATTCCTATCCATAATAAGGCAGCCTGACGGCACGCCACTGACGGATTCTAAAGGCAGAGTAACCAGCCACCTTTCAGGACTTCTCTACAGGACGACAAACCTGCTCAACTATGGTGCAATTCCCGTATTCGTATTCGACGGAATACCTCCTGCCTTGAAGAGCAAGACGATAGCTGCAAGGATTAGCAGAAGGGAAAAAGCAACCGAGGAGTGGAAAACCGCGCAGGAAAAAGGAATGCTTGCCGAGGCAAGGACGCACGCAATGGCAAGCACAAGAATAACAAAGGAGATAGTGGCAAGCGCAAAGGAGCTATTGGGATACATGGGCATGCCTTGCATACAGGCTCCAAGCGAAGGGGAAGCCCAGGCAGCATACCTTGTGGAAAACGGTGTAGCGTACGCTTCGGCAAGCCAGGACTATGACTCCTTCCTTTTCGGCGCAGAGATCGTAATGAGGAATGTCACTATAACTGGAAAGAGGAAGCTTCCCGGCAAGAATATTTTCATAAACGTAAAGCCCGAGAAGATACTACTCAAAGACCTGCTGTCAAAGTTCGAAATAAGCAGGAGGCAGCTTGTCTGGGCAGGCATGATGATAGGCACTGATTTCAATGACGGCATAAAGGGCGTTGGTCCAAAGACTGCATTAAAGATAGTGAAGGAGGCAAAGAGCATAGAAGAAGTGCAGAACATGTTGCAGTCAAAGTATGGCACACGCCTGGAAGACGCTGAGGAAGTGGAGAAGGTGTTTATGGAGCCTGACGTAAATAAAATAAGCAATCAAGAATTCCAAAAACTGCTCTCCGAAGCCTCTCTGGACAAGGAAAACCTGATGAAATTCATGTGCGATGAGCATGGATTTTCAGATGAAAGGGTAAACAAAATGATCTCTTTGCTATCAATGGCAAAGAAGGAAAAGAGGCAGAAGGGTATAAATAGCTGGATGTAAATTTCATTATGGTTATTATGCAAAAAACAGTGTCCAAAAAAAAGAGGAAAGTAGGAAAACACTATCGCATGAGAAAGCAGTCTAAGCTCAAGAAGGCAGCAAGGAAGAAGATGCAGAGATGATCACAGAAGATCGTTATACACTACGTTATTGAACTCGTACGCTTCTGCTTCATCGCTATCAGAAAAATTCATCTCAGAGAGTGCATGCTTGACATCAACGTACTCCTTTGCCTCTCCTTTTATGTCAAATGCCGCTATCCCGTTATCGCTCTTTGCGTATACGAAAAAGGCCTGCCTGTCACCGGAGACCGCTACAACTACCTTAGAATCCATGTCTCCTAGGCGTACGAACATACTGCAAAGAAGCACCGCTTTATCGAACATGTCACCTCCCTCCCTCTTTATGGTCTCCTCTGGACTTTGCCAGAACTGTATCGGCAGGGAAATATCTGTTATCCTGTTCCTTACGTACTTGTACGCAGAGACTGATGCTTTCGCGAAATCTCTTTCATACGAATAATTGCTGAACCCTGCAGTTATCGCATCGCATAATGCAGATACTGTCACATTCTCAGGGGTAACGAGCCTCGGAAGGTCTGACACATTCAATCTTTCCGATTCCTCTATATGGTCCTTGTAGCGCATTATTATTTCTAAGTATATACTATTGTACTTCCTAAGACCTTCATTGTCCTCCCCAGGCATGAATATATGTATTCCCAAAAGAATATTAGCCTATCCAAATATCAAATTAGTAAGTGTTTCAGATGTCCAAAAGCATACCTATAGACCAGGCAGCCGGCAGTGTCGGGAAGAGCGTGCAGATTCACGGCTGGATACACAGAAAGAGGGGAAGCGGTGGCATACTGTTCATAGTCGTAAGAGACAGGACTGGAACAATACAGGCATCTGTAAAAAAAGACCTGATAACGCAGAATGGATGGGCGGAAATATCTGCAGCTGCAATAGAATCAAGCATAATTCTCTCAGGAACGATAAAGAGCGAGCCGCGGGCACCTACAGGATACGAACTCGAGGCAAGCTCGGTAAAGATAGTTGGAGGATCAGAACCGTTTCCGATAACAGAATACCAGAGCGCGGAACTTCTTCTTGACAACAGGCATCTGTGGCTCAGGAGCCAAAGGATGCGGGACATAATGAAAACAAGGGCATATGTGTTCAGATACCTTAGAAAGTTCCTTGATACCAGGGGCTTTTATGAGATAACTCCACCATTGCTCACTACTGCAGGAGGAGAGACTGGAGCTGATTTATTCGAGGTAGACTACTTCGGTCAGAAGGCATACTTGACAGAATCTTCACAGTTCTATTCAGAGGCGATGGTCTTTTCATTGGAGAAGGTATACTCTTTTGCGCCATCATACAGGGCAGAGAAATCAAGGACTATAAAGCACCTCGCAGAGTATTGGCATCTTGAACCTGAGATGGCATATTCTGATAACAACAAGAACATGAAGCTGCAGGAGATGCTTGTCAGCAACACTGCAAACATGCTTGCAAAGAACAATGAGGATCTGTTAAAAAGCTTCGGAGTAGATCCGCAGCTCCTGCTGAAGATAAAACCGCCTTTTAAGAGGATAACATACGAGAAGGCGCTTCAGATTCTGAATGATAAAGGCGCAGACAAAAAATGGGGAGACGATCTAGGGGTGGAAGATGAGAGGCTGCTAACCGAAGACGAAGAAAAGCCTGTATTCGTAACGCTCTGGCCACGAGAGATAAAACCGTTCTATATGCCTATAAATCCAAAAGATGAGAGGACAGTCCTATGCGCTGACCTGCAGGCTCCGAAAGGCCAGGGAGAGATAATCGGCGGAAGCGAACGCATATGGAAGATGGATGAGCTGAAAGAGAGGATAGCAGAGGTAGAGAAAAACAAACAGGTAAAGATAGCACTGGAGAATTATCAGTGGTGGCTTGACCTAAGGAGATACGGGAGCGTGCCCCACGCCGGATTCGGACTTGGCGTAGAGCGCATAATAAAGTGGCTGCTCAACCTTGACCACATACGCGACGCAATTCCATTCCCGAGGACCATTAACCGCGCTTACCCATAATTTTAGTTAAGTTTAAATATCATACATTGCACTATATTTTCTTATTCTAAAGCGGCCAAAAACGTGTAATGTGGAAATTAATCCTAAATTAGGTTCAATGTTTTGTTGTGATTTATGTTAAGGTCTTATTATGGAAGAAACTCCTAAGGAAAAAGTAAATCTCATAATAGCATGCATGGACAGAAGAATGAACGAGCCCCTGGAAGAAAGATCTGAAAGGGAGCAGGCAGCAACAGGCATAAGGACAATAGCATTAAGGAATGCCGGTGCTGATGTGGACAACCTCCACGATTCTATCAGGGGAATACTACTGAAGTATAATGTAGTTGAAGCCCGTGTAGTAGTGCACAACGACTGCGGAGCAATGAAAGATATCTCCAAAAGGAAAAATGGCGAAGCATGGGTAGAACCGCAAAGAGATCAGACTGCGGCAAAGTATGTAAAAACAGAGGCAGTTGACCTATGCAAGGAGAACATGGCGGTTCAGGAACGGTCGCTGAGAACGCTTGTAGGAGCATTATCTCCAAGCACAAAGGTCATAGTCTCTATATTTGACGTATCACACATACCTTCCACTGCAGAGGAGAAGAAAGGAGCAATAGTGTTGGACTCAACAGAAAGATCTCACACAAACTACTCGGAACTTGCAGGAATAGCCAAGGCAAACGTATCAGATGCATACTTCATACAGTATACGGGGAGGGACAACATACTCCCGGATATTGGATTGGCAGCAAAAGCACTCGGAATAAAGGACATGACGATATTTTCAACAGACAAGACCGATGCAAAGGCAACAGCACTGTTTGAAGATGTAAACAGGCAGGAATTTGCTGCAGGGCTCCACATAAAACTGGTGGAGCTCAAAGCTGCACATTCTGTAGAGCAGAACAGGGTTAAGCTGAAGGGCTAAATCCTGTCTGTGCCACCTACTAACCTGCCTAAAAGGACGGATCTGGCATGCTAATCCTTCTTTCTGTTATCACCAATACTAATAAATGTTTAACAAACTAATTATCTTTGGGTAATAACTTGTTGGATATTCTTTTACAAGCAGCTCTGACCTCCGGTCAGATAGTAGGAAACTACGTGACAGCAGGATCCATATATACTGAAAATACAGTCATCGTCATTCTCACGATGCTTACGGTGCTTGCGCTCTCGATACAGATAGCGCGCAGGTACTTCATAAGAATACTCAGGAAGTTCACGCTGAGATTCGCTGCAGATATATGGTGGCTAATCTATGTCTTGCTTAGAGACGCAAGCATCTTTCTAGTTGTCTTCCTCGGAGTCATGCTGTTCTGGCCTGGAATATATCAGGACTTTCCAATAGCAGTTCCATTCATGCCTTTGGCAGTGGACATGTTTGCGATAGCCCTTGTGCTTATGCTTGTCAAGGACACTGAAGACAATTCATTCTACAACAGCGTAGTGTCAATACTCGTAATAGTCGGTTCGGTACTTTATCTATTTGGCACAATATTCGTCACTGAAAGCGCAGTGCAGCTTGCAAAGCTTCCTCCTACCGTATCTGCAAACACAAGCAACATATGGGGATTTGCATACCAGTACTTCAACTCCCAGAACAACCCTTCACTTGCCATATATTCATTCTACATCTCATTATTCATACTGGGAATTTGCGGCCTCATAGCAATATTATATTCGTTTGAAGGAGGAATATTCGACAGGAAGATAGAGCCAAAGGCAAAACCTCTTGTAAAGGAGACTGATGTACCGACACCACAGGCGCAGGTTCAGAAGAAGTAATTCGTATGCCATTCAAATTCACCTTTGATGACAACAGCTGCATACAATGCGGAGCGTGCGGAGACTCATGCCCTGTAAATGCGCTTGACTTTACAAGGCCAAGGCATAAGAAGCTGGAAGACACGACAACGGACAGTACTCCCACAGATGACATGACAGAATACCCTATACAGGTTAACAGGTGCACGGGTTGCATGATATGCCCTACAGAGTGCCCGGTATCATGCATCACAATAGTCAAAGTGGACAAGGAGCCGAAATATCAGCCCAAGCAGGGCCCGATGCTCGACGTCGAACCAACAAAGGACGAGTTTGCGCTCTCAAAGTATACCAAGGTAAGACCATACAAGCTGAAGGTCAAGGATCCATGGGGTCATGAGTATGTCTACAGGCCAAGGAGGCGCAAGTCGAATACCCAGACATGGGAGAACCACGAAGAGATGGAATGATCATGAATAAAGCATACATAATACACCGGTGGGGCGGCGACTCAACAAGCGACTGGGTGCCGTGGCTGAAGGAAGAGCTTGAGGCAAAAGCGATAGCTGTTTCCTCTCCGGACATGCCAAATCCAAATGCTCCTACGATAGAGGAATGGACAAAAACGCTCAGCAGCATAATCACCTCTCCTGACCAAGAGACTTGCATTATAGGACACAGCGTAGGCTGCCAGGCGATAATAAGATACTTGGCAACGCTTCCGGAAGATGCGGCTGTTGGCAAGGCAATACTTGTAGCTCCATGGACGCAGCTGACAAATGTTAATGAAAGCGCAAAAGAATTGGTAAAACAGTGGACCGATTCCCCCATAGACTGGGAGAGTGCAAAGAAGCACTGCAAAAGCTTTATCGTAATATACTCAAACGATGATCCAAAAGTTTCGGAGGAAAATGCCAAGGATTTCGGCAACAGGCTTGGGGCAAAACTTATTCTGGAAGAGAACAGGGGCCATTTCAGCGATGAAGACGATGTCACGCAGCTTCCAATCCTTCTAAAAGAAATACTATCTTAAAAATTCGCCAGGGTAGGGATTCGAGCCCTAAATCCCCGAAGGGAACTGGTTTGCTTTTTGCATCATTTGTAATCAGCTCTTGAGCAAACTCAAGACCAGCGCGTTACCAGATTCTGCCACCCTGGCACACCTACATCTATACTATGCACATTTATTAAGTATGCTATTTCTTCTCAACAATCCGCAGCAACAACAAATATAAATGCAAAATAACAAGCATCAAGTACTGATCATAGTGACTGTTGATAGAGTGGCTAAACATACTTTCAAAAAAAAATTAACCAAGGAGAGAAAATCGGCTAAAAAGAGAGCCTTCAGGAAGCCCTTA
The DNA here is from genome assembly GCA_027315135.1 of Microcaldota archaeon. Lineage (GTDB taxonomy): Archaea > Micrarchaeota > Micrarchaeia > Micrarchaeales > CABMGC01 > JAKAUU01. The sequence continues at coordinate 12,067 of DAHUYR010000038.1, read as the reverse complement.
TCCAAATCCTATAAGATAATGCTCTTTGCTGTGGCTGCCTTTGCTTTGATATACTCATTGGTATTCATCATAGGCCCATCCTCTTACGGAGATGACCCTACATACCTGTCACTTGCATATGGGGCAGCGACAGGAAATTTTGTCCAAAGCGCATACATATTCAGCGTAAGGCTGATGATGATATTTCCAATAGCGCTGTTCTACAAGCTCTTTGGAGTGTCCATATTCTCTTCCAGCCTTTGGGACATCCTCTGCTTTGTTGGCAGCGTCATCGCAGCATTCTATATCGGCAGGGAACTGTATGATGAGAAAGTCGGCTTGCTCGCAGCATTTCTACTATCCGTATTTCCATTAACAGCGATACTTTCTCCGACGGTCAGCGATAACATCCCAATGATGTTCATGACTACAATGGCCATGCTGTCCATACTTTACGCACAGAGAAGGTCATCCAAATTCTGGTACTTTGTTGCCGGACTATTCCTGATTGCATCACCTCTGGTCACTCCTGAGGGTTTCATAGTGATACCTATCGCAATCCTTTATCTGGTTGTAGAGCTGCTCAGGAAGAGAATAACAATTAACAGAACATCGCTTCACCTGATTTACGGCGTTCTGGCTGCAGGATTAATTCTGATGGCATTTAATTATGCTAATTCAGGTCACCCTCTGATAACCTATACTACAAACGCGAATTACTTCAGCGCCGTAGGTGTCATGGAGAATGGGGCATACACTACAATAGGACAGGCGAACCAGAACCTTGGCCTGTATCCGCAATGGATGTTCCCGTATAACCTGTTGCATATCTTATCGAGCAACATAGCAAACCTGAACCTCAATCCAATTTCAATATGGGATCAGATATATGTAGTAAATTTCAACATGGCTGGTTTCTTCTTCTATGCTCTTGTGCTGGCTGCAATCTATCTGATCATTAGAAGGGAGAAAAAAGCCTACTTTGTCCTATTCTGGTTCCTTGCAGGATTCCTATATCTTGAATTCGGGCCCATGCATGTGAGCCTGTTTCCATTCCAGTATCTGCTTACACACAGGCTGCCAAGGTTCCTCACTCTTATAGCTGTGCCTACTGCGGTCATAATCGCGATCGCATTGGTACGATTTGCAGAAGCAGGCAAGAAGGCATACGACTCGATTAACCCACGCATGATGTTAGCAGCGCTTATCATAATCTTTCTGGCAGTCACCTCTATCCAGATAAGCACCACGCAGTACTATGCTATGTACATATCAAGGCACGATACGCTTGCAATAGCGAATTACCTGAACCAGCTTCCAAACAACACGATAATCTACTACCCAGCTGCGTATACTCAGATATTCTCAAACATAGGAATCTACATGGGATTCGACAATCTCAGCAGGCTCCGCGGACTCGACAACATACAAAACTGCACCTATATCCCGACAAATTCATACGTCGTGCTGACAAAATATGCAAAGATAGGAAATCTCAACTATACTCCAAATCCTCTTCAGGAATGCACCGGCTGGCAGACAATTCTATATCCTACTCTCACCCAAAACTACTCTTCTGCAGAAGTGAATTACGCATATCCATTCAGGGCAGTATTGTACTATGTTAAGAGCAATCAGTCGAATTAGTCAAGGAGTTTTATCCGGAAGAGCTATCTGGTAATCTGATATTGCTTTACCTTTTCATAGAGCTCCTTTGCCTTCTTGTCCTTCTCAAAGTGCTCTCTAACAGGCTTTACCAATCTCTCAATCTCGTCCGCTACAAAGGTCTTAAGATCCATCGGATGGACCTTTCCCTCTTTGTACAAAAGCTTCAATTCCTCGTAATTCTTCGCCTCTATAGGCCCGCCGAACTTCTGCGGTCTGTCTATGGTTATAGGTGCTTCAAGATCATCCAATACAAACAGCTCCAGATAATTGAACATTGGATTTCCATCTATTATCTTTTCAGGGCAGTAAGCGCGGCCGATCTTATCCTTGATCTCATCGTACGTATCGTGCACAAGTATCGAGGATTTCGGATCTGATTTTGACATCTTGTACTGCATGAGCTCCCCCTCGTCCTTTGTCTTAAGATCCGGCGGCTGCCCTCTCAGGCCCAAGACATAAGGATGGCTTACCACTACCGGTACCTTCCACTTGTACTTCTGCGCAACTTCACGTGCAAGTATGCTTGCCTTTCTCTGATCAAGTCCAAGTTGGCATATATCTATATCCATCTGGAATATGTCAGTAACCTGCATTGCAGGGTAGAAGAGCTGCGCTGCATCAAGAGCGTCTCCCTCCTTTCTCCCCATTATTGTTATCGCACGCTTTGCCCTGTCAAGGGAAAACGCCCTGCCCACTTTTATAAACCTGTCCCAGTATGAGAAATCATTCATTAGGTCCTTCGCCCATATTACATTTATCTTGCTTACATCTATTCCCGCTCCCTTCCATGCCTCGACAAAATAGCTTCCTACATCTCTTATATGCTCCAGGTTCCCTCCCATCTTGTTGTTTATAAAAGCAAAGTAATCGGCTATGTATAAATTGAATTTTATCCCTATTCCGAGCATCTTCTTTATGGTCTTTGCCCTGTATATGCCAGAATGTAAGGGCACGATCCCCGAAGGCTCAAATCCATCGTAAGCTATTGGATGGTCGTTAGTCTCGAGCAGCGACTTGAGATCATCTCCGGTGATTATCTCCTGGGAAAATCCCTTTATGACCTCTAGTTTTGTTTCAATGTCCATGAAAACAGCTACATATCAGATACAATTATTCTTTAATAACTTTATTGTGCAAATGCATGCCGTAGCAACGCACATTTTTATTACTTTTTAGATATACATAATAAAGCGACTAGAAACCGGTAATTATATGCCAGAACAATCAATCTCCCAGGATGACGAAGAACTTCTTAAATTCATTGAATCCGCAAAGCCAAAGATATACGTGGTCGGCGCAGGAGGAAGCGGATCAAATACTGCTACAAGAATGTCAGAGTTGCAGATAGAAGGCGCAACCGTAATAGCAATGAATACGGATGCCCCGCACCTCGCAAGGACAAAGGCGCACAGGAAGGTGCTCCTTGGAAAGAAGATTACAAAGGGTCTTGGAGCAGGCAGCGATCCTAAAATCGGAGAGGATTCGGCAGTGGAATCCAAGGAGGACATAAGGCACCTTCTAGGAGATGCGCAGCTTGTTTTCATAACCTGCGGACTTGGAGGAGGAACCGGAACCGGGTCAATACCGATAATAGCGCATGAAGCCAAGGAGGCCGGCGCACTCACAGTTGCAATAGCGACACTGCCCTTCGCAAGTGAAGGGAAGATAAGAATGCGAAATGCACTCGAAGGGCTGGCAAAGCTGAAAAGAGCCACTGATACTACAATAATAATACCAAACGACAAGCTGCTCGCAGTAGCTCCAGACCTGCCTCTTAACATGGCATTCAAGATAAGCGACGAGGTCCTTTCAAACGCTACAAAGGGAATAATAGAGATGGTAACAAAGCCAGGAATGGTAAACCTGGACTTTGCAGATTTGAGGAGCGTGCTGAAGGATTCCGGCTACGCGGTCATTGGCATGGGAGAGGCAAACGTTGCGCAGCAGAGTGACAGGACAAAGATCGCTCTAGATAATACTCTGAAGAGCCCATTGCTCGATGTAGATACCTCAACTGCAAAGAAGGCCCTTGTGAACATAATAGGCGGGGAGGATCTTACCCTAAGGGAGGCAGAGAGAATCTTCCAAGAGGTGTCAAGCAGAATAAGCACCGACGCAATGCTGAAGTGGGGCGCAAGAATAGAACCTATGATGCAGAAGAGCTCACTTAAGATAATGGTGGTTCTCGGAGGAGTGGAATTTGCAGAGTACACTGAGAACGGCATAAAGGAGAAGGTAGGAGCGACAGAGGACATAGACCTGGACCAGATATTCGATGAGTAACCGATTTCATGAAGATCAACCTTAATCCAATACCGAGACTAAAAAGATTCTATGCTGATTCAAAGCACATAATAAGCGTGAGCTATAAGCCAGACAACGCATCCTTCAAAAGAACCCTGAAGATAGTCTTGATAGGGATAATAATCCTCGGAACGCTTGGTTTTATAATAGCGGAAATAATAAATCTTCTTATCCTGTAATTCAGTCAGCAGATGTACATGAAAATAGAAATAGACTTTAACAAATCAGCGCAGCAGAATGCGGACAAATACTACACTATGTCGAAGACTGCAAAGAAGAAAGCAGAAGGTGCTCTTGCAGTGATACCGGAGCTTGAAGAGCGGAAGAAGCATGCCGAGAAAAGCGTAAAGAAGAAGGAGCTCAAGGAGAAGCGGGAGCAGAAATGGTACGAGAGGTTCAATTGGTTCTTCGCAAGCGACGGTTCCCTTGTCATAGGCGGAAGAAGCGCAAAACAGAATGAGGAGATAAACGCAAAGCACTTTGAGTCCGGCGACCTGTTCTTCCACGCAGACATATTCGGCGCATCTGTAACCATACTGAAGAAAGGGGAAGAAGCATCTGCAGAGGTGAAAGCAGAAGCGGCAGCCTTCGCCGGTGCGTTTTCGAAAGCATGGGAGAGCGGCACCTCAACCATCAATGTATATGCCCTTAAACGGGATCAGGTTTCAAAATCTAAGGAAAAGGGATCGCTCGGGACCGGAAGCTTCCTCTTGGCAGGAGAGAGAGAGTGGTACAAAAGCATTGCTCTTGAACTTGCAGCTTTTACAAAGGAGGATGAAGGCAAGACAGTCTTCATGGTCACTCCAGTATCAACATCAATAAACCTTGGCATAAAGAAGCGCGCTATAATAAAACCAGGAAAGGACAAGAAATCCGATGCTGCAAAACGAATAGTAAAGATAACTGGCTTTGACGACATAGACTACATAATGCAGCATCTGCCTCCTGGACTATTCAGCGTATCCTGATTACTCTTCTTTAGCAGCTCTGTCAACAGCCTTTTCTATGAACTTGTACGCTTCCTCAGCTCCTCTCCATCCTTCCGTCTTTGCCCATTTTCCAGGCTCTATGCTCTTGTAATAAGAGAAGAAGTGCGCTATCATGTCCTTCGTATGCTCATCAAGGTCCTTTATGTCATTTATGCTCTTTGAAGACGGATCTATCTTCTCTACAGGTACGGCCATAACCTTCGTATCTATGCCCTCCTCATCCTTCATCAGGAGAACTCCTATCGGCTTTGCCTTTACTGTGGTTCCAGGAGCAAAGGGACTTGAAGTTATTACCATTATATCCAACGGGTCCTCATCCTCTCCAAGTGTCTGCGGTATGAACCCGTAGTTGTATGGGTACACCATCGAGGTGTGAAGAATTCTGTCCACCTTTATCACCTCATTCTTCTCATCATACTCATATTTTATGTTCGAACCCTTGGGTATCTCTATGAAAGCATTAACCTTCTTAGGCGCGTCATCTCCTATTTGTACATTCATGGTATCACTATGCAACATTTACAACGGTGAAATTTAATAAAACGTTCTTTTGCGTAGCATATATAATCTTTTCCAGGAAAAACTCTATCATGCCCCCTAAATATATAGTAGTGCTAGGTCTTCTGATGAGCGGCCTTGGCAAGGGAGCTGTAACGTCATCAATAATAAAGATGCTCGATTTCTACGACCTTAAGGTGCTTCCTGTAAAGTTTGACGGTTATCTGAACTACGATTGCGGTACAATGAATCCATACAGGCACGGAGAGGTCTTTGTCCTTAATGACAAAAGTGAGGTGGATATGGACTTCGGCCTGTACGAACGCTTCCTGAACAAGGATCTGACAGGAAACCTGTCAATAACAGGCGGCAAGCTGTTCTCAAAACTTGTAAACAAGGAGAGAAAGGGAGGCTTCCTCGGAGAAGACGTCCAGATAATACCTCACCTTACAAATGAGATAATAGAAAACATAGAATCGATATACAAGAAAACAAACCCCGATGTGCTTGTGATAGAGGTCGGCGGAACCATTGGAGACATAGAAAACAGCTATTTCATAGAATCGATGAGGCAGTTCGCTACAAATCGCGACGTAACCTTTGTATGCCTAACTTATGTGCCTGCACTGGACGTTGTCGGCGAACAGAAGACAAAACCTACGCAGATAGGGCTGAGGCAGTTGCTGCAGCTGGGAATCTCTCCTGACATAGTTATCTGCAGGTCAAAAGCCAGCCTTGAAAAGAAGGCAAGGGATAAGATCGCCCTGTTTTCCAATCTGAGCACTGACAGGGTGATAGACGACTCTGACGATTATACTATATACCATTTGCCTGTGCACTTCATAGATCAAGGGCTGGACAAGGTGCTGCTTGAAGATCTTGGGATTAGCAGAAAGATAAACAAGGCAAAGCTCAACGAGTGGAACAGCATAAACAGCAAGATAAAGAGCCCGAAAGGAGAGGTCAATGTTGGAATAGTCGGGAAGTATACCGGGCTAAAGGATTCTTATGCCAGCTTGAGGGAAGCTCTGATACACTCCGGCGCATTCAACAATGTGCGTGTGAACATAGACTGGATAGAATCTACGGACATTGAAAAGAAAGGGCAAACGGACAGGCTGTCGAAACTCAATGGAATAATAGTGCCTGGCGGCTTCGGCAAAAGAGGCACTGAAGGGATGATAAACGCTATAGCGTATGCTCGAGAGAACAAGATACCATTCCTAGGGTTGTGCCTAGGCATGCAGATGATGACTGTCGAATATGCAAGGAACGTATGCGGCTTGGACAAAGCAAATTCTTCAGAGATGGATCCTAAGGCAAAGCATAAGGTAATAGATATAATTGAATGGCAAAAGGGGATAAAGACAAAAGGTGGGACCATGCGCCTAGGCGCATACGAATGCCTGCTTGCTCCAAACTCAAATTCCTACAAGGCATACTCTAAGAAAAAGATAACTGAGAGGCATAGGCACAGGTACGAGTTCAACAACAAATACAGGAAGGTGCTGGAGAAAAACGGCCTGGTCATAGCAGGAATAAATCCTAAAGAGAATCTTGTCGAGTTCATAGAGTGGAAGGATGGCTTCGGCGTTGGTACACAGGCGCATCCTGAGCTTAAGTCGAGGCTTGAAAGTCCAGCTCCACTGTTCATAAGTTTTGTAAAGGAAGCTATAAACAGGTCAGCTGGCGAATGATTTCAACAGGTCGAGCACCTGTTTCGCACCTGCTTTTGACTCGCCAAACTTCCTATTCTTGAATACATATGGCACATCTGACACGCTTATGCTGTTCCTCTTCACACACTTGAGCAGGTCAAAAAGAACCTTGAACCCTCTGCCGACAAACCTCTCCCTGTTCTTCGAGTACGTATTAATAAAGAATTTTCTATCGACTCCGAAGAACCCCGAGAAAATATCTCCGCAGGACTGCGATCCTCTAAAGAATAAAACGGCATATCCTACGACTATCAATGACTTCGAGATGAACTTCCTGTAAAATGGCCAGTCCTCAACCTCTGCCCTTATTCCGACAGCTATTTCATCTCCACGTTGCAGCTTCGCTGCGATCTTCCCTACTACCTGATAAGGATGCTGCATGTCAGCATCCATAACAATCACGTATCTTGTCCTGCTCTCGGTTATCCCGTCTATTACGCTGGCCGTAAGTCCCCTTGCCCTGCCGAGCCTCTTCCTGTCAATGATCTTAACACTACCATATATCTTGTTCATGCGCCTTGCTTCGTCGCGCGTATTGTCTTTGGAGCCATCGTCGGCTACAATGACGCATATTCCCTTATAAGTCCTCTTCAGATGAGAGACAAGCTCAGCTACATTCCTGCCTTCATTAAGCGTTGGCAACACTACTGTAAATTCTTTATACTGCATTCTTACCCCATATCCTGATTATGAAAAAGTCAGTGTATCTCAAGAACCATACTATCGGTCTGCCTGCCCATTTAAGCATATGTGCAAAACCCCTTATTTTTTCAATGTCTCCGTCATCCACTATCTTGAACAGAGCAAGCAGTACCGGATATACTAGTATCAGCACCGCAGCTCCTATGGCTATGGCCAATTCACCTGCGTTTATCAGCAATACAAGTGCGATTATAGCTCCAAGGATGGCATTTGCAAAAATGACGCGGTACACTCTGGCCCTGTTTATGCTGAAGAGAAGCAGGCGCGACGTTCCTCTTATGTAAAGCAGGTCATTCACTATGCTGCCAATTATGAAAATAGAGAATATGCTGCCTATGGGCCCGAACCTCGGCACCAATATGATGAGCAGAATGAACTGTATAAATGCCGATATCAGGGAATACTTGAAGACCTTTGAGGTCTTGCTCTCAGATATAAACAATGTTGACATGTATATCGATATCGTGTTTATGAATACGCCGAAGACTATCAGACTTAGATAAAGCGGCGCATTGACATAACTGTGCGAATATATCAGGTATACTCCAGGACTTGCAAATATTATCATGTAAACGAAGATGGGCAGCATAAGCATCAACGAATACTTTAACGTCAGCCCGTATGTCTTGTTGAGTTCGGAGCTTTCCTTGGACTTCCTTGCCTTTGCAAATGATTGAAGCATCACATGAGTTACATTTCCGTAAAACGCAGAGACAAAAGCAAATCCCGTCATTGCCACTCCGTAATCCCCAAGCATGCTTTTTGTAACATACAGTCCCAGAAGTACTATGGCGAAGTTTGATATCCCTACGCTTACCAGGTTTTTCATGCCGACCGGCGCAGAGAACCTTATTGTATCGTACAATTCCTGCTTGGTCGCAAACCTGAATCCTTTTGCTCCGTATTTATGCTTCTCCTTAACTACAAAATAGGCAGCCACTCCGCAGCCGACTATATTATCAATAAGCAAGCCTATCAATGCGCCCAGGACTCCATATCCCATAAGAATCAGCGCAACTCCCACAAAAAGCCATATTAGATCAGATCCCAGCATGTTCATGACTGCAATATTTGCCTTTCCGAAGCCCACAAGCGCATTTTCAGAAATAGCCTCCAGAGTCCCGAAGAATATCGCAACCACGGCTATGATGAGCAGCATATAATCGGAGCTGTTGCTCAATACGCTGGCAGAGACAATTCCGCTCACCAGTATCCCGATTACCATAAGCACAAGGGTTATTGCAATTATTACTGTATACCCGCTTGCAAGTATGCTGTCAAGAAGCTTGCCCTCATGCATCGTTCTTGCCTCTGTTATGTTCTTTACAAAATAATTTCCTATGCCGAATCCTCCTAAGAGTCCGACGGCAAGATTTCCAAATCCAAATGCAAAGGTATACACTCCATAATTGTATGGACCCAGAAGCCTTGCAATAGCTATGTAAATCAGCAAGCTTACCAGTATGCTAATCACTGTTCCAGTAAACATCGAGGAGAAACTCTTCACAGTCTCTCCGCCAACGCCCAGTTCCTCCTTAGGTTTCTCCTCCGGCATGAAATACCTTTGATATGCAACCCTTGCAGCAGAATATCCTGCCAAGGCTTTATAATTTATAATGTAAATTGTTCTTTAATTCTATTGGTTTATATGGAGGTCAATATCAGGAACATCAAGGATACCATCAAAAAATACGAACCAGAAGGCAAGCTCTTTTTCATATACCTTGCCATCTCTCTAGTGTTGTTCTGGTACCTTACCGTGAACATAACCAACTCCGTACCAAACGGCTACGGTGACGTTTTCCAGTCGTTATTCAATCTCTGGTGGGTTCCATATTCTATCTTTGTCCTGCACGCATCTCCGTATTTCACCCATCTTTTATACTATCCTGTAGGCGCAAACTTCGTCACTCAGACAATGAGCCCAATGGCAGGTATTTTAACATGGCCCATACAGCAGCTCAGCCCAGCATTAGCGTATAACCTGCTATTCCTCACTGCATTTGCACTCTCAGGGCTGTTCATGTACATGCTCGCATACTACATAACTGGAAACAAGTATGCATCATTCATTGCTGGTCTTATCTTCGCATTTAGTCCTATGCACATAGCACAGGCTCAGGGCCATCTTGACTGGACACTGATAGAGTTTGTGCCATTATTCATACTCTTCCTGATGAAGAGCATATTCGAAAGCAAGAAGAGATACCCAATACTTGCGGCAATAAGCTTCTTCATGCTTACATTTTTCGGCGATATAGAGCAGGGAATAATGATGTTCCTTTTTGCAATAATTTCTGTCATATTGCTATTTATACTCAAGCATAAAGAGGTTCAGAAGAAGCAGGCAGCAATCAACCTTTCACTCATGATAGCGGTCATCGCACTTCTCTTCATGCCATTCCTTCTTGCTATAGCGCCGCACCTGAAAGGCGCGGTTTCAGTCGCATCCCAGCAGTCAGCAACATATGATAATCTGCAGTGGAGCGATAATCTGATGTCGTTCTTCCTGCCAAGCTATTACAATCCATTATTCAGCAGCATATCATCGTCATATGCCAACCAGATATACTCTCTCACATATCAGGGTATTTCATACGCTATAAATGTAGGAGAGAGAGTATCATACATGGGCTATTCCGTGCTCATACTAATGATACTCGGAGTATATTATGATTACAAGAACAATAAGCTAAAGCATTCTCTATTCTGGATAATAATATTCGCAATATACTTCCTGCTCGCACTTGGTCCATACCTGCAAATATTCAATACCGTAACTGGAATACCAACACTGTACTCCCTCTATCTAAACATCCCATATCTCAACATAATAAGGGAGCCTGGCAGATTCGACATGATAGTCACAATTGCAATGGCAATACTTGCAGCCATGGGCTTCATGAAGATAATCGAGGGCAGGGATGACAGAAAGAAGCTTATGTATACGGCAATACTTTCAATAATAATACTTATAGAATACGTTGGCATGGTGCTTCCTCCTGCTTCGTTGCAGCTGTATACAAACGCAACCATACCTAGCGAATATTATCTGATTGGCAATCTGACAGGCAACTCTTCAATCCTGATGCTTCCATCTCTGCCTCAGGGCGGTGCAAAGCCAGCGGAATTTACAGGACTTGAAACCTACTATGTGACCGCTACTAAGAAACCGCTTGTAGGGGGATATACTAGCAGATCCAACACAACGCAAACGCTATCTGTATCTTTTATACCATTGTCACAGCAGGCGCTTACGCTCCAATACACTCCAACGCTGGCTTATGCCTCTCCAATAAACGAGAATGTGACAAATGAGACGCTGATGTTCCTTGCACTGTACAATACCAGTTTCATAACTGTGATAAGGGCTGCATATAACTCCACTAGTCAGGAGGTGCTGTATTCTTATCTCTCATCGGTATTCGGCCAAGGCGCTGTTACAAACTCATCATTCGTATTCTCAACACAGGCTGCCATATCGAAGCACGCAGGCAAATCCATAATTGCATATCCTGTTGGAACGACCCAGTGGATATCCGGCACAGTGGCATGCTATTATTCTACACTATGCAGCCAGCCACAGTATAAGACGCTGCAAAACATGTGGATAGGGAGCAATTACAGGAGCATGATAGTGTATGCGCCGAATACTACGAACGTGAGCATCGGGATGGACGCAATAACATACAACGGCAATACTCATCTGTACATGTATATGAACAACAACCTTGCAAAGAACCTGACTCTTAGTGCATCCGCAACTCATTACACATTCAACACAACACTGCAGCAGGGATTCAACCAGCTTACGCTCTATCTGCCTAATTCAACATACCAGACACAGGTTCAGGAATTGACATTCGGAGTATACAACATGACCTTCTCAAAGAGATAGCTGCGATAACAGGCACATATCGTCATTCATGCAATCTGGAGAAAAGGTTTAAATAAACGTTACGACATACTCCATATCGGATGGGATCCCTGGTTAATTAGCGACCAATTATATTTAACAGGGTTGGTAGGATGGATACAAATATGACTGAACTCAAAGTGGGACAGATATACGACATGAGAGTCTCTGCGAAGAGCCCTCAAGGCGAAGGAATGGGCAGAATCAACAATTTTGTTGTCTTCGTCAAGAACACAAAGACAAGGATAGGAAAAGTGTACAAGGTCAGGATAACTGACACGCACAGCAACTTT
>DAHUYR010000026.1 GCA_027315135.1 Microcaldota archaeon | reverse complement strand
GCGGCAGCGGACGCAGCGCGCCCCCGGACCAGATGGCCGAGGACGTCCGTGAAGTTCGCTAATGAGATGCCATGGGCAAAATCGACATATTGGTGCTCAACAATAACCGTAAGGAGAAAGGCTAGGAACATACTGATAAGGGAGCTTGCAAAGAACGGGGTTGAGACAAGACCATTCTACCACTCCCTGAATCTGCTGCCGATGTACAAGACAAGGTATGGGTGCCCTGTCTCTGAGAATCTAGGGTACACGGGCTTTACTCTGCCTAGTGTTGGAAGGATAAAGGAGAGGCAGATCGGCAGGGTGGTATCTCTTGTCAAGGAGATAAACGAAAGTATATAACTGCCTTGCATAATTATAATTATAGCTAAATCATGTGATCGAATGGCAAAGAGAGCTTTGATAACAGGAGTGACTGGACAAGACGGAGCGTATCTTGCAGATTTGCTGCTGAAAAAAGGATACACAGTATATGGCACGTTCCGAAGGCTGTCGACTCCGAACTTCTGGCGCCTGCAGTACCTTGGCATATTCGACAAGGTAAGGCTGATGCCTGCAGACATGAATGATATGAGCTCGCTCACAGAGGCAATACATGTGGCAAATCCCGATGAGGTATATAACCTTGCCGCGCAGAGCTTCGTTGCCGCGTCATTTGAACAGCCGATATCTACAGGGACTATAAGCGGGCTTGGAGTGGCGATGATGCTCGAGGCAATAAGGCATACGGACCCTAAGATAAAATTCTACCAGGCTTCCACAAGTGAGATGTATGGAAAGATAGGGCTACACTCAATAAAGGAGAAAAAAGGCCGAGTACTACTCAACGAGAAGAGCAATTTCTCTCCAACAAGTCCCTATGCCGCTGCAAAGGTATATGCATACTGGACGACAAAGATATACCGAGAAGCTTATGACATGTTCGCATGCCAGGGCATACTCTTCAACCACGAATCGCCCATAAGAGGGCTTGAGTTTGTGACAAGGAAGATCTCAAACGCAGTTGCAAAGATACACCTTGGGATAGAAAAGGAGCTAAGGCTGGGAAACACCAAGGCGGTAAGGGACTGGGGGTACGCACCTGAATACGTGGAAGCGATGTGGCGCATGATGCAGTACAAAGAGCCCGAGGACTTTGTTGTAGCTACAGACAGGTTTCATTCAGTCGCGCAGTTCGCTGAGGCAGCCTTTGACTCCATGGATATGGACTGGAAGAAATACACGAAGACGGACAAGAAGTTCTTCAGACCGATAGACACGGATGCTCTAAGGGGAGACTACTCAAAGGCAAAGAAGCTCCTCAAATGGAAGCCCAATGTGCAATTCGAGAAGCTCGTGGAGATAATGGTCAGGGAAGACGTCAAAAGATGGCAGAACGTCCTTGATGGGAAGGTGTTCCCCTGGGACGCGCCAAATTATCCGACAGAGGCAAGCATAATAACAAGATCGATGAAGCAGTAGACAATGTGGTGCCATTATGAAAAAGGTCCTTTTGACAGGAGCAAGCGGATTCATAGGGCAGCATCTGCTCCTTGAATTAAGAGGAGAGTACGAGATCCATCTCATAAACCTTAATCACGATAATAGCAAAAGTAAAAAGGGTAGTACAGTACATGTGCATTATGCTGACATAAAGGACCACAAGACTATAAACGCGATAGTAAAAAGGGTCTCCCCAGAATACGTCATACACCTTGCAGGCGCCAGTTCCGTCGCAAAATCATTCGAAAATTACAACGGCACTATGGATTCAAATTATTATGCGACGGTCAGTCTTGCAGAGGCGTGCAGAAAAGATGGGAATATAGCACAATTCATATTCGCAGGGAGCAGTGAGGAGTACGGTCCTGCGCTGAAAAATTCAAGGCAGAGAATAACAGAAGACACTCTGCTGAATCCCACGAGCCCGTACGCGGTATCAAAGGCAAATGCGGACATGTATTTGCAGTATATTGGCAGTGCGTATGACTTCCCATACACTATAATAAGGCCATTCAATACTTATGGCAGAACGGATAACAACTCCTTTTTTATAGAAAAGACAATCTCCAAAATGCTGTCAAAGGAGCAGAGCATAAGTCTGGGGGATCCATTACTGATAAGGGATTGGCTATACATAGATGATCACGTATCAGGATACATGAAGGTTATTGGCAACAAGGCTGCTATAGGTCAAGTTATACAATTATGCACTGGCAAAGGACATAACATAAAGGAAACTGCTGAACTTATAGCAGATATGACTGATTTCAAAGGGCAGATACTATGGAATGCACTTCCAAAAAGACCGTTCGAAGCCAGTATTATGATAGGTGACAACGCCAAGGCAAAAAGACTTCTGGGCTGGGAGCCGAAGTATGATCTTAAACAGGGTCTTGAGAAGACGATATCTTTCTGGAAGGAGAAGCTCTAGAGCAGAACGGCAAACCACAACTACTGCAGTTAATGTTATAAATCACATCATACCTTTTGATTCTGATGTTATTATGGAAAAATCCTTACATGCGCAAAGAACCGATGCCTCTGCAGTTCAGCAGACAATGCATATCTCATTCAAAGAGGTGTATGCCCATGAGATACAAAATCATATTCCTGCAGGATATAAGCTTGCAACCTTCAACGAGGTTAAAACCTGCTATGATGCAGATCCTGCGTTCAGGGCAGATGCTGAAAGAACAGGCAGTCTATGGGTGATGGACTTCAAGGAAGGAGAGGCATGCCCTGCACGTGCAATGGCATACTATGGCTTATTCAGAATCGCAAACCAAGAGAGCAAAGACTACAGGCCTGTAACATATACCTCTTATGTCGCATATGTGAGGGATCCGAAGATAAGCATCAGCAGGCAGCAGGAGCTCATGACCACATTCAAGAATACATTAAGGAAAGAGCTGCAGTCGATTCTGTACTAATCAGCAGATAATATCTGCGGCACTGTGTATCATATGGCAAGGTAATGGAAATGGCGGTAACATGAAGCTCAATAAGCAAGCTGGCAACATGCAAGCTGGCAACAGACAACAGGCAAGGATTAAGGTTGGAATAGACGTTGACGGAACGCTGGCATTCAGCCAGAGGGCCATAATCAACGAGTACAACATGAAGACCGACAGTGGGCACGCTATCGAGGAGCTAGATTCCTATATTGGCTGGTCCCATCCGATAACTGAAATCGAGTTCTCAGACCTGCACTTTACACTATGGAAGGACAACTGGAAGCGCATAAAGCCTACGGTAAGCGAAGGGCAGCTGCTAAAACTTATGGAAGTATGCGACGCAGAACTCTCAACAGGCATACCATCTGCATGCGATTCAGGCCTCAAAGGCTGGCTGAATGCAAACTTCCCTAATGCAAGCATGGAGATAAGATATGTCATGCACATGAGGGAAAAGATGTACTTTGGATACGATGTGATATTCGACGACTCAACGCCTGTCGCCGATGAATTCCTAAACCTAAATGCTGCAAAAGAGGGGACAAGGCTGTACCTGATTGACCAGCCATGGAACCGGAAGCGCAGGTATGAAGAGGAAAACAGCGGCATAATCAGGGTAGAGAGCATAGGCAAAGGGATAG
>DAHUYR010000024.1 GCA_027315135.1 Microcaldota archaeon | reverse complement strand
TACTAACTTTCTAAATAATTCTACTTCTGGAGTTATATCTGGACTTATAGTTGGTGCAATAGTAATTTGGCTTACAGTTTTCTACTTGCCTCATTACATTGCAAGCATTACGCCCAAACCACCCATACTACCATCAATACTGATAACTCAAACAGATACTGGTCATGAGACTGTTTTTTATATTGCGAACAATGGAAACATGTCAATACCTTATCTCAGTTTAAAAATATTAGCACCAAACCTAGCTGGTGTGAAAGTCGACAACAGAAGTTCTGTTAACTTTAGAATATTTAATGGCGTACTTTTTAATCATGTATCCGTAGAAGCTCAGAATATTTTACCATATGATGTTGGACTTGTTGATATATACTCTCAGAGCGATAGTAGTGCAACCTTATTGAACATATCAACAGACGCACCGTCAGCAGTGTTTTTCTTATCAAATGAACGCACAGGGCTACCGGCGAAGTGTATGGAGTTAACGTGTATTGGGGGTTCTTGCAGTTTCACCAATATCAATTGGCTTACGCAGAACCTTACTGGATGGCAAAATGCTGTGTCTTGTCCTCCAAGTTTTAATTCCACCGGGATTCGAATTATAACTAACTCTTCAAAAGTGTAAACTTTCGACTCTTCATGCTAAAACTATGTTGGATTCCTACCCAAATACGTAATTTACCGACGATAGAGTTTGGCTTCGACGACAAAATGAGGTAACATTTTAGGCCTCTATACATGACCTAATGTAGGATTCGGGCATGACGGGATTTGAACCCGCAACTTACGGCTCCGCAAGCCGCCGTGCTATCCAGGTTACACCACATGCCCTTGCAAATATTTTTATATGTTCTTTCTTATATTAAAATACTATTTTAAATAATGCCAGTGAGAACATGACAGAATTACCAAGATATAAGTGCTCTTCTTGCGGGAGATTAACTGTTGAGTACTCAAAGTTTAAGTGCCCGAAGTGCAAAGAGAGCGAGATATACAGATGCTACGCCTGCAGAGAGAAGCACGTGCCTTACAAGTGCACAGCATGCTCATACGAAGGTCCTTAAGATGGGAAAGGTAGCGACAGTATTCAAAGTATATGCCGATGACGGCACAGACCCCGAGTCAATACTCAAGAAAATATTTGCCGAGATGAAGCCTACGAGTATGCAGATGGAGGAGATAGGCTTCGGAATAAAGGTCATCAAGGTAATGTTCGTACATGAAGACAGCGACGGCAGCACGGAATACGAGAAGAAGCTAATGAAGTTCCAAGGAGTAAAGGAGGTAGAAGTTGCAGAGGAAAGCCTCCTTTAACTACGACCGCATCCAATTGCTCTATAATATTTGCCTCTTACATATAAGCAAAATCGTGTGCTTATGCTAACCTCTATAGAGCTATCCAACTGGAAAACCCACAAATCTACAAAGCTAGATTTCTCCAAGGGCACAAACATACTCGTAGGGCAGATGGGTTCCGGAAAAAGCTCGGTAATGGATGCCATATCCTATGCTCTTTTTGGCAATTTTCCATCAATACAGCACAGGCGGACAAACGTTTCATATTTGATAAGGTCAAAGCCAAGGCAGGAAGATATCGCGAAAGTAACTCTGTCATTTGACGTTGACGGCCATTCCTATGAGGTAGAGCGAGTAATAAGCCAGAATACGCCTTCCACGGCAACGCTAAAAAGGGACGGCGCATATCTGCAGAGCCAGCCCCAAAGAGTTACGGAAGAGATAGTGAAACTGCTGAAGATGGACTATGACCTATTCTCGAGAGCTGTCTACTCGCAGCAGAATAGCCTAGAATACTTCCTCAACCTAAGGTCATCAGACAGAAAAAAGGAAATCGACAACCTTCTTGGGCTCGACAAGTTCTCCGAGGCAAAGGAAAATGTAACTGCACTTGCAAACAGGATAAAGGATATGGTGAAAGAGGATAACAGGGCAGTTGCAGAACTGGATTCAAACAAGATAAAGGAGCAGCTTGACGCGCTTGAACAGGAAATTGCAAGATACAAGGAAGCAGAATCCGAATCAGAGAAAAAACTTACAGACACTAAGGCAAGATTATCTTTGACAGAGGCAAGGCTTAACTCTGCAAAGGAGCAACTCAACACGAAGAACAGGCTTCAACAGGAGATACGTGAGCTGAAAGGGAAGGCTGCAACCTTCGATTCAGAGATAAAGAAGATAGGGGCAAAGGGCATTCGCGAGTCATCTCAAATAACAGATCAATTATCCTCTTTCAAGAAGGATTACGATTATGCTGTCAAACAGGCAAAAGATGCAAAGGACATAGCCGAAGAGCTTGGGAAGAAAATCGCCAGGTATGACGAACAGTTGAAGCGGGCGATTACCGATAACAAAACCAAGTCTTCATTACAGCAGGAGCTAGAACGCCTAAATAAGAGCCAAATGGAAAAAAGCCTTCAAAGCGCAAAAGAAGCAAAAGAAACGGCGGAAGCCGACATAGCCAGGTATTCTGCGGAGAAGAAGGAGAGTGAAAAGAACCTGAAAGAGCTGGAAAGCCATTTCGGCAAATGCCCTGTATGCGAAAAAGAGCTTGAGGAGAGCCTGCGGAACAGGCTGATTGAGGAGAGAAAGCAGAAGCTGAAGGAGCTTTCTGGTCTTGCTGCAGAGGCAGAGAGGATATTGGAAAGGAGCAGGAAAGAGAATGACACTCTAAGTAATGGCATGAAAAGAGTATCTCAGATAGAGGACAGGCTGAAGGAGTATGCAGGCCTGGAAGAAAGAATCAAAGAGCTGGAAAAATCATCGAATCAGGAGCAGGCAGCAAGCATCAAGCTGAAAGCAGAGTACGAGAGCAAGGAGAAGCATGCCCAGGAGCTGAGGGACACTGTTGCAAAACTGCAGTCTGAATTGGAATCGGCTCAGACAAGGGAGAGATATGCGCATGAATTAGTAACGATAACTGACGCAATAGTGAAAAAAGAGAGCACTGCGATATCAATCATTATAACTGAAGAGATGATGGACGGACTCCATAAGGAGGTAGTGGCATTAAGCTCAGATGCAGGCAGAGTGGATTCCGAGTTAAAGGCAAACAAAAGGTACATCGCTGACAAAATACAGCAGAAGAAGGAGAGGGCAGACCAGTTTGCCATGATAATCAAGATAAAAGAGGAGATATCCAAAAAGAAGAAGGTCTATGAGAACCTCGACAGATTCAGCGATGCAATAATAAAGGCACAGACGCAGCTTAGGAACAGGCTTGTAGAATCTATAAACATGGTCATGGGAGATATCTGGCCTGAACTATATCCTTACAAGGATTACAGCGACATAATGCTGGATGCCGTAGAGGACGATTACGTATTGAAAGTAAATACTATGATGAGGGACAAGATGTCCTGGGAGGATGTGGAGGCGATAGCCAGCGGAGGCGAAAGAAGCACAGCCTGTCTTGCAATGCGCATTGCATTTTCGCTGGTCCTAGCGCCAAACATAAAATGGCTTATCCTTGACGAACCTACGCATAATCTGGACCGGCAGGCGGTGCAGAAGATGGTCGAGATATTCGGGGAGACTCTCCCAAAGATAATCGATCAGGTATTCATAATAACGCATGAAGATCTTCTGAAAGAGGTGAACGGCAGCAACGTTTACATACTGAACAGGGACAAAGCTCAGGACAAGGAAACTGAGATATTATCCGAATAAACAAGAATCAGGAAACCTTTGCCTCTATCTGCGCATATGCTGTGGCAGGGATCTTAGTATAAGTGTCTATATAGTATATCGCCAGATATCCCTGGAAGGCTCCTCCTGGCGATCCTGAATAAGCAACTGTGCCGTTGTAGCACTGCACTGAGAACGGATGCGACTGCTGTGCCACCATGTATACAACATTGCTTGGCGGGTTTATGTCATTAGAGGTGGTGATTCCTGCCTCATTTGCATTGCATCCTATCCCGCTTACATTGATAGGGTACGTTCCTGCCTGCACAAGGTTCAATTCCAGAATGCCATTCTCTGTCATATATATACTGGAGCACGACAGGGTGCCGGTCGGGAAGATGCAGTTACTGTTTACCTGCTTGTTCGAGAATATGCCTATGTAGTAAAGACCTATCAGTACAAGTACGACTATTATCACGGTCCATCCATAGCTCGTGAGATACTCCATGGCGGCTTGCAGTTTCATGATATCTACTTCTAAAGAAAGCTTATTATCTTTACATCTTTGCAACAGGCTCCATTCCAAGCAGTCGCATGAAATTGCCTGCAACCTGCATCAGGGAAATCACCACTGCGATTCTGTACCTCTCAGCTTCCCCGCTTCCGATAACCTTGGTGCCCTCATAGAATTTGCTGAAAAGAGAAGCGAGCTCAATTAGGTATTCTGCTATTATATCGGGCCTATACTCCGATGCAGATTTCTCAAGAACCTCCTGTGCCCTGCCCATTGCTTTTATCAATTCAAAATCATACTTCCTTTCCGCAAAACCAAAATCAATCCTGCTAACTTCCGCCGCATCAACCGCAGCCTTTTCAAGTATGCTGTTTGCACGCGCATACATGTACATGCAATACGGACCGCTATTACCTTCAAAGCTCAAAGCATTATCCCAATCGAAGATTATGCTCTTCTCAGGATTTGTCCTCAGAAATGCAAACCTTATGGCTCCTACTGCCACCGCTTCCGCCACTTCCTCTGTATCTACCTTCTTTTTGCTCTCCTTTGCCTTTTCCATCACTCTTGACTTTGCATCGACAAGAAGCGCATCAGCAGTATATACGTGCTCCTTTCCCATCCAGCCTCCGCTCCTTCCGCTAAGGGTTCCTTCCTTCAAGCTTACCAGACCATAGGCGACGTGGACTAGCTTGTCGGCGAGATTCTGCATGTCCATCAATGAGAACATGCTCTTTAGTATGAGCTGCGAATACCTCTGCTCAGACCCTATCACATTTATCGCCAGCTCTGCCCCTCCGAATTCCATCATGTCTCCCGAGCTGCCAGTAGTATACAATTGTTTTCCATTTTTCTGCACAGCTCCAAATTCCGAGTACCTGAAATCTCCTTTCAGCATGCCGAACTTCCACATATGGAAGGCAAGGTCTTTTGCAAGATATGTTGCAGTGCCATTGCTTCTTACCAGTACCTTTGTCTCCTCGTTTGGATTGTCAAAATCCTTTGCTATTCCCTTCAGCCTCTTAAGATCCACGACAACGCATCCTGCATACTTTCCCTCATCTAACTTTATTGCAGCTCCTTTTTCCACAGCTATCTTCATGGCCTTTGCAAGCATGCCTGTTCTTACGATGTCACTCTCCCACATCATCACATCATGGCAGATTCCGTATGATGCTGCTGTCTCAAGCTGCGCCTTCACGCACCTCTCCGCAAGCTCCCTGGCCTTTTTAGCCTCTTCAGTATCTCCCTCTTCCATCCTCTTCATGATAGCGTCTACCTGTGCCTTTACCTTTTCATCAGAGAGCATCTTGTTCACGCTGACATACTGTTCGCCAAGCCACGTGTCGAATTTCTTGTCAGGCTTGTTTCCGAGGTTTGCATAGCCCCAAAAGCTCTGTGCCACCTGTATGCCCAGATCATCTATGTAGTTCTCCCTCTCTACAAAATAGCCGCATGCTGAAAGAATGTTTGATATGCTGTCTCCTATCAGCGCATTGAGCAGATGCCCTATGTGCCATGCCTTGTTCGGATTAACGCTTGGGAATTCGACCATCACGCGCTTTCCAGCTCCAATTCCGCTAATCCCATAACTATCTTTAAGCTCCATCACTGCCTTTAGCGTATCCTCAGCGTATCTCTTCTCATCAAAAAACGCGTTAATGTAGCCGCCTGCATTTTTCAGCATCTTTATGTATCCATTTCCAAGAAGCTCCTGCCCTGTGCCAATCATCCTGTCTGCAACCTCACCGGGCCTTGCGCCTGCAACCTTGGCTATTCTGAGGCATATGCTGGAGCTGAGATCTCCGAACTCTGCTTTGGGCGCAGACATGCTTGCATATACGTCCTTCTCCAGTATTCCAGAATCAGGATAATGCTTTGCAAGGCCAGCGCTGATAATATCCTTCAATTCCTTTTTTGCCTCTTTTGAAGAGCACGACATCAATAATCCCTCTTATGCAATAGCTTGCTCACCGTTTTCTGATGCCCCGGCTTGGTGTAAAGCCTGACATCATGCATCGCATTACTGCCTATCATCTTAAGTATCAATGTATCTGATTCCCGCAGGCTCTTAATATCATCTCCTTTCTTTATGTATATGTCGGATTTTTCATCAACAAGGCTTAACCTGCGCAGGCTGGTTGGGAATATCCACATCGGATCGATTCCACACTCCTCGGCAAATTTACTCCTTTCCCTATCATTGCTCTCCATACTGGCTATCCGTTTCTCTATCACAGGCATCTTGGAACCGGCAATCGGCTTCGGTTCCATGTAAGCCACAGCGGCAGGTTTCCTCCTTATTATATTGCCGCAAAGCTCCTTTAGATTTCTATCCACTCCCTTTTCCGAATATTCCAGTACCTTTTGATAGAACATTGCGTCATTATAGCCATATATCTCTGTTTCAGTGCCGTCCTTAATCAGCTCCTTTGGACTCCTCAACTGGCCTTCCTTGACAAGAAACTCGAATGCTCTCTTCACCATCTCTTCAAATCCCACAACAGTTTTATGGTGGTATACTGCTCTGTACATATGGTATCTCCCAAGCAGGAACCTTTCCAATTCAGTCTCATCCTTGTCGAATATCATCTTCCCGTCTTCTATGTACATTGTCTGTATAAGCCTGTCCACCTCTATCTCGCCATAAGAAACGCCTGTGTAATAAGAATCCCTTAAAAGATAATCACACTTATCTACATCAAATGCAGAAGAGAGCAGCATCGTCATACTACTGCTCTTTTTCTTCTCTATTATGTCGGTAATCTCACTTACTCTGTAATTGGATAACTCTTCTTCAAGGAATCTCTTTATCATGGTCACTCCGAACATTTCATGCGTCGGTCCGTCCAATGCCCTTACCACCACCTGTTCCGTGGTATGCGACAATGGATAATGGCCTATGTCATGCAGCAGGGCTGCAAGTCTAAGTACCTCTACCTGATCGTCATCCTGGGCCATTTGCTCCCCATTCTTCCTCACCGTAGAAAGGAATCTCCCCATCAGGTACATGGTGCCTATGCAATGCGAGAACCTCGTATGCACTGCGCCAGGATAAACAAAATCGACACAGCCGGTCTGCCTGATATTCCTAAGTCTCTGGAAGATAATGCTGTCTATAACTCTTTCTTCAGTCTTAGTGATGCCTATATGGCCATGCACGTTGTCGAATATATACTTCCCTATCTTCAATCCCATTCTTATCTACCGGATCTGTGAAAATAACGGCTATAACGCACTACTAATATATGCATACTAACTCTTTTATACATCATTATCTGCAATGCGTCTTCAGTTCTGCGTTACAAATTTAAACCTTAAGCCCATGCCAACATATGCATTTTTAACCTTAAGGAACATCATACTATTATCTAAACTTGGGGCTTCGGACTGGCTGTGTTTACAGCGTGCTGCCAAAAATCGCCGCCAATCGTGTTGTATATGAAGGTCTACAAATATAAAAACAAGCTATGCAGCTACTTGCCATATAATGTGACAAGTGCGCTTGACATAAAGGAGGGCGACGAGCTGGAATTCATAGCGTTCAATACAACTGCATTCCTTGTCTCAAAGAAATCCGATATCTTGAATATGATAATGAAGAGCGATGCGACAAGCCAGAGCGATGTGAAACCAAGCCTAGCTTCAAGCAAAGGGCCTTCGGAAATGGAGATCCAGGTATTGAAAAAGATAGATACTCTGAGATACAATGACAGGACCAGGGAGAATGTTGCAAAGCTCCTAAACGCGCAGGAAAAGGAGGTGCTCCTCCAGATGGTAAAGAAGGACTATCTGAAGCCATTCAAGAGCAAACAGGGCATAGAGGTATACAGCATATCAAAGAACATATACGATAACTTTCTTATGAGAAAGATGGCAGTAAGCGATCAAAAGCAGAAGGATGCGTTCAAGGAGATGCAAAAGGAGGTGCAGAGCTATACTGTAAGGAGCAAAGACCCTAACGACGAGTACATAAAAGCCTTGTCAAAGAACGGTTTTGTTGTTCTTCTGAGCGAATCAGAGGCATCGAGGGTCTCAATGCTGCTTGAGCAGAGCATAAGGCATGGCGAAATACTAGGGACACGTGCATTCAACAAGAAATTTTACATCGTATTGCGGGATTACCTGAACCAATATGCACCGGGAGTGGTGAAGGAGCTGAAAGCAGGCCCTGCAAAAGCTGAAGACATAGCGAAGAAGGTAAAGCAGGACGCTGACGGAGTAAAGGCAATCCTGTACCTGCTTGCAGAAAGCGGAGAGATAATGGAAAAGAAGAAGGATTTGTTCACAATAGCATAACTCAAATCTGCAAATTAACCTGGATAACGCCTGCATAAGCTGGAGGCGGCGTATTTATCTAAAAACCTTCAAAGCGCAAATCGCAGTGATATATTTATGTTATTCGGAAGAAAACCAGAGCCTGAAAAGGTAAAGGAGGAAGAGCTCAGGAAGTTCCTCAACCAGACTTTTGATAAAAAACTCGGCAAATTCTCTTCTAATGCTGCATCTATAGTAAAACAGCTTCCTGCTCTCAAGAAAGATTTCATCAGGGATTGTGACGAATTTGAAGGTATCGACGCAGAGCCATATACAGAATATACTTGGAACCCAAACATCAACGCGATAAAGAGCCAGAAGACGGCATACGTCGACGTTCTCCGCAACCTTACCTCAAAATTCACATCGGAATCAGAGGCTCCGAATGCTTATTTCCGATATAAAATGATTATGCTGAACATAGATGAATTGCTTAACAACATTCTAAAGTACAATTCGCATTACAAGACGGTGCTATACTGCTATCCAGGTCATCTGCGAGGCTTCAAGAAAACCTTTTCGTCTATAGAACAGCTAAGGAACGCTCTGAAAACAGAGCTTGCCAGCAGAGAAAACGATTACACCTCATACAACGAGATAAGCGATATGATATCCAAGCTCAATTCAGCGACTCAAGAGATCGGCATGCTTAAAGGGAATCTCTCTACTCTTGAAGAAAATAAAAAAAGCCTTCATGAGAGTAACATAGACAAAGAGTTGTCGGAATTTGAAAGCAAACTCTCTGCAAAGCAGCAGGAGCTGTCAAATGCAAAGGCAAAACTATCCTCATTAAGAGACAGTATAAGAATACAGACCGCTCCTCTAGACAGGGCTTCAAGAAAATTCGACCACATCTCGAAAAGGAAGAGAAAACTAAATTATTTTGTAACAAACCCGATAGAAGCAATAAGCAGTGAAGAAGAATATGCTGAATTTTTGGAACTTCTCAACGAGCTGAAAACATGCGTAACTCCTAACGCTCCGGATGAAAAGTCCCTGGATATAACTAACAAAGCAGAGACTCTTGATATCATATCTAAAATAACATCGCTAGACCTATATCGCAAAATACTCTCCCTAGAACCGTTTGATTCTGAGGTCCGTACTATAACCTCTGAGATAAAGGAGCTCGAAAGAACGATATACTCGATAAGAGCAATAAAAGACGGAAAGCTCAAATCTGCCGGCGAAATAGAACGGATAAACAGGGAGATAACCAACCTGCAGAATTCAAAAGTGCATACAAAAGCCGAGATAGCGAGGCTCTTCGCCGAGAGCTATTCCAAGCAGATACTTGTAACAGAGTAAGGCCTTGCTCACGCGACTGCAAAGTGATTGAAGATAAGCACTACGATTGCAAAGATGATCACTGCAATAAGCACTGCCTTGGCATTCATCTGCGGCCCATGTTCAGGCGCATCGTAAAAGCTGAGTATGCCTGCCTGTTGCTGGGGTGTCGATATTGTTGACATAATATCCTCTTATATATACAAAGCAAAATATATTAAACAAAACTTTAAGGAAGCTTACTGCTCCTTTTCTTTATTGTCTTATCTATCATACCAGTCATAAGGTCTTTTTGGGCAGAAACTTCATCAAGGTAGGTTTTGATAGCAGGTCTTTTAAATCGACTTTTATTGGTTTGCCATTTAGTATAGTGTAAGTTATTTTGTCAATTTTGTTAATATCGGAATCAACAAATTCGGAGAAAAGTACCATATCGGCTTTGGCTCCTGGTTTTATATACCCAATTTTATCGGTTCCTAGAACTTTTGCTGCTTCACTTGTGGCTGCCCTTAATGCTTCCGTTGGAGTTAGGCCTGCCTCAACCAAAAGTTTCAATTCTTGATGCAGAGAGAATCCAGGCGCAACAAAAGGATTTGATGAATCACTACCAACTATTAATTTTACACCTTCTCTGTGTAGTTTTCCAGTCAGTTTTAGTATATTTTCAAATGCTGTCTCCCTAATATTTTTATTAATCTTAGTAAAACGTGTTTTTGGGTTAGCTTGCTTATAACTTTTGTTAAGTGGGAATATAACTTGCAGATATCTACGATATTCCATGGATGGAAATAAACCCATCTTAGCTACAATAAGGGTTGGGCATAATGCAGTCCCACTTTTAGATAGATATTTGACTAGCCTATCTATATCCCTTGAGTTTATATCTGTCTTTGCCCACTTTTCATAAATCTCTTTCTGAGACGCCATGGTCTTGCCGTCTATCTTGTTTATTAGACGAGTTATATGTTCTAATGTATCTATCTGCATTCTTACGGCTTCTTCAGGACCTGTAGCTAAAAGATCACCTGCTACTTTTAGCTTTTTGGAATGTGCTTCCCTGATTATTGATTTTAGTAATTTTGGTTTTATATTTTGATATGCCTTAACCCATTTTATTTCAGAGATATTGTAATTATTTATTACTTCTTTAACTTGCCTTTCATTTTTAACAATAAAAGACATACCCCATAGAGGCTTATCTCCATCAAGAAGTATAGACGGGAAAATTCTTGGTTTGGGATCTTTAATGTACTTGAGATTGTAGATATTATTTAAAGAATTGCCAACATCTCTGACTGTTGTTATGCCATTATAGATTAGCAATTTATTAAAATAACTGAAAAGATTTATAGTATCAGCATATGTACTTCCATAAGGGGTTAGGTGCATATGCATATCTACTAACCCAGGCGAAAGAAATTTTGTATTGATTATCTTACCTTTAAAGTCTCCCTTTTTTCCAACCTTTGCTATAATGCCATTGGTTATCAATACAGAGACATTATCCTTTAATGTATCGCCGTCAAAGAGCCTCTCAGTGTTAATCACAAGGTTTGGCATATGGACTACCTTTGTTTTATTGGATAACCAAAACCTATTACATGTATTGGTAATTCATCCTTATAGGGAGTTGACATCTACATAAGACCTACTATAGTCAATGCGCACGACCCATCACATCATATCTAATAAGTCATGCAATCAGACAAGAATAGACATTGGTATATGTTTTTCAGTTCAATTGTCTTGTTCTTTTCAAGACCAATTATGCTATTCAATCTTAGAAAACTCCCAAAAACATTCCTACTCTGAAGGA
This sequence comes from Microcaldota archaeon, assembly GCA_027315135.1. Taxonomy (GTDB): domain Archaea; phylum Micrarchaeota; class Micrarchaeia; order Micrarchaeales; family CABMGC01; genus JAKAUU01. The sequence goes on along the minus strand of DAHUYR010000024.1, from coordinate 1,684 downwards.
GAGCACTACTTCAACAATGGTCTCCCTTCTGATTCCACCGACTGCAAGTGCTTTTCTACGCCCCTTAAAAAGCGGAGCTGTCCACTGCAAATGTCCTAGGACCCAGTCTCATCCTCACTTTATTCCCGAGGAGAGCTGCTTGAATTCCTCTTCAAGTTCCTCCACTGCCTTCAGAATAAGGGACTTAGCATTCTTTGAGGACTTGACAATAAGCCGTGTATTGCCTCTCTCAGGGTGCTCCTTTATCACTCCTGCGAAAGAAACGTTCTTATCATCGAGAAGTTTGCTCTTTATAAGCTCAGGTATTCCCCTGTCGATGCTGCTGTCGAACTCTATTATGAGCTCCTTTTGGTCGTCTTGTACAATACTAAGCTTCACAAAATCACTTTTTTTAGATCGCCATTCATGCGTTACAGTACAAATAGCTGTAAAACACTAAGCAATAATTAATAAATAACTAACGTTTTATATACATACGCTGTTCTTTTATTCACATATGCCTGAAAGGCAATAAAAACAGTAAGGAATTTATATGGCTGACATATTGGAAGTAGACACTGCAGACCTTATAACGAGGACTGCATCCAAGCTAAAGGAGAAGGGCCTGAAGAAGCCTGAATACATTGACTATGTGAAGAGCGGATCCGGAAGGGAACGCCCTCCTACAGATGAAGATTTCTGGTATACCAGATGCGCATCAGTGCTAAGGCAGGTATACCTAAATGGGCCTATAGGCATACAGAAGCTTAGGGCAAGGTATGGTAACAGGAAGAACCACACGAAGCACAGGCACCACCACTACAAGGGCGGAGGCAGCATAATAAAGGACGCATTCGACGAGCTTGAAAAGGCAGGATACATAGAAGCTTCAAAGAAAGGCAGAATAATAACGCCTGCTGGCAAGTCATTCCTTAACAAGACGGCAAACGATTTGCTCAAGGGTGCCTGAAAGTGCCGGAAAATGATGATAATGCGGCAAAAAAGGAAATGGCAAAACGATTGCAGAAAATACAGCTTGAGCAGCAGAAGCGCATGCTTGCAAAGAGGTACATGACCGAAGGCGCATATGAGAGGTTTATGAACGTAAGGGTCTCAAATTATGACCTGTATATGAATATACTGAACATGATCATATCAACAGCCCAATCCGGCAGGTTCTCCGAGAAGATAACGGAGAAGCAGCTTGTTGAGATCCTGTCAAGGCTTACATACAGGCCAGAACCAAAGATAGAATTCAAGAGAAAATAAGGTGAAATATATGGTAAAGAAAAGCAGATTAAAGAAATCAAGGCTTGCAAAGAAACTGAAGCAGAACAGGAGACTGCCGCTACTTGCGATACTAAGGACGCACAGGAAGCTTCAGCAGAACAAGTTTGCAAGGGACTGGAAGCACAAGAAACTAAGAATAAAGGATTAGATATTGCTCAATCTTTCCTTTATCTCCTTTATGTCTAATTTTGTCGTAAGGAGTGGTATCTTCTCTATCTGAGAGATCTTTACCGCTAGTTTGTCTACATTATCTATATTCTGTATAACTACTACCCTTGGTTTTATCGGGGCAACCCTTATGACTACCATTGGCGATCTTCCTGTTGAAACCTGGTCGAATATGAAGACCCGCTCATTTGTGGTGCCGAATAGCCTTGGATAATCACTTGGAGAGATCTCAAGGATGACACGCAGG
>DAHUYR010000020.1 GCA_027315135.1 Microcaldota archaeon | reverse complement strand
GGAGATAAAAAGGCTGAACAACGAGCTTGAGGCATCAAACAAGAACATAACTATGCAGATAACGCAGCTCAGCGAGGAGAACAAGGAGCTGCATGAGGAGCTCGACAAGCTGAAGAAGTACTCAGACGAAGCACTTATGGGCTTAGTGCAGGAGTGGATAGAGGTGCATGACAACTCCATAGACACAGAACAGTTTGCAAAGAACTACGCTCTGTCAATACCAAGGGTCGAGCAGATACTAAACAAGATGGTAATGCTTGGCTATCTTGAAGTAAAGTCATAGGTTGTTAGATGAGGTATAATGTTATAGTGAAGAGACGTTTCCAGGACATAAAAGTATACAAAATAATAAAGCGGATGAATGACAGGTCAAACAAGCTGTCAAGAGCCGTAATGAACTTCCTGGAGAAGAAGGTAAATGAGGAAAAGAAACTGTAGCTGTTTTATTTTAGTGGTTAGGTTTGATGAGAAGGAGGAAGCTGTCCAAGACAGTTGTTATAGGCATAGTTGCGATAATTGTAATAGTTTTAATCGCTTCTGTACTTGTGGATAATGCAATAAACAGTGCATTAAGTTCGTACCACCCACCAATCCCTCCAAGTGCCATAAGCAGCTCTATACATCTTCAAGAAGCGTTTTTTGGCAACTATGCAAATTCGACAGCTACTGCCGCGTATGCAAAGCTGGATTATCATGAAATAAACTCATCTTATGCTAATTTCACATTGAGAGTCTTCAAGACGAATCCGCTACCAAAGATATATTTGGTTGATACAAATAACTACTGTGTAAACTGCTATTTAGGATCGTCAATGCAGCAGGAGTTGCAGATTTACTTAAATCAGTATGGTATGATACTAAACCAGAGCAGCTTCAACTATATACAGCTGGATAACATCTCTTCAATAGCGCCAAATTCTATAGTTATCGTACCATCGGGACTTATCCCACTGTCATTACTGCCGATACAGAACAGCTCCCTAAGCAATTATAACGCATGCTTCTCCACACATAATTACAGCATCATAAACATGCTAAATCATGGAGATACGATATTGTATGTCGGAGAGAATTTCTCAAGGTCAGTTTCATGCGGTCAGCAGATAATCCAAACGCCGCAAAGCGTAATCAACGAGCTTTCAAATGCAGGTATAAACACAAGACCGGCCAACGCTACAGACATAAGGGTAGCCAAAGCGCAGAAGTACCTCGCGTTTAACACCCCTACGTTCTTATTTGCAAGCGGATTGTTGGCTTCGAGTGCGACCTACATAAACGCTTACAACGGCAGTGTAGTTGCCCTGTCAAATTATCCCTCAGCAGGGTGGAAAAACGCATCTATACTTTCAAGGGACATAGCTGCATTAATAGACCTACACTATTGGAACGGAGAGCTTGCATCAGGAAGCACTGGTATGATCCCGATTACAAATAAGAGTTCATCAGGATCTATGGCTATTGTAACAAATACTACTCAAGCAGGTCAGGAGTCTCTTGTAAACATTTCACTTTCAAGCACATATGCTCTGGCAAGCGTATATTTCTATAATTTAGGAAACCAGCTAAAGGAAAACAACATATTATTCAGAATAAACGGCACGCCGAACGGATATGTGAGTGCGCCTTCCGCTGTTCCACAGACTGCAAGTGAATTCATAAATGCCCGCGCGACAAACATAACAAACAATTTCGATTCGTTTCACATATACATATACAATTTGAGCTACGAACAACCGGTACAGTATCTATTCATAGGACAAATGACGCCTAATGTAACATTCATAAAACCAATATCCTTCTTCCTGCCAGGTGGATATTACGTAGCCTCTCTTATAGATGCAAACAACAAGACATACGCACGTTCAATATTCAGAATATATCCTACGAACGTAACTCCACTATTTAACCCTTCTTCATTCAGCAACAGGAGTTTTATCTTCTCTCTCAACAGCGGAGGATATCCACTTAGTGGAATTCCATACAGTATATCTCTTAATGGGAAATATGTGCAAAATAGTACTGTAAACAACAGCATAATACATTACAACCTGCCAGGTGGTTCGGTATTAAGCTACGGTAACGAAACCTTCAGCATAAAAGTGCTGGGAGCCTCACAAACCATCATAATGCCATATACTAACACGATTCTGAACATACCTCCATTCTACATAGAGTTCGCCATAGTGGCAGTAATTATAGTGATACTCAACAAAGTACTCGTCCCGCCAAACATAGATAAGTACTACATAAATGTGCAGGAATTCAGGCACACGAACAGGACCAAGGTCAAGGAGCCTGCAGACACTATACTAAAGGTATTTGATCAGGTAAATTATTACTACCACTGGAGATACATGCCACTAAGCGCAGACGAAGTAAAATCCGGTATATCTAACAATGTGAGATATGGCAACATGCCGATAGCTGTAACTCTACAAAACACATACATCGTACTCAATAAGATGATGCGTAAAGGGCTTGTAGTAGCAGCCGATGACTTCTACGCGCCAAAGAATTGGGAGGAGCTTTCAAAGCATGACATCGAGTACCTTGCCATATTCAGGAAACTGAGAGACTACAGCGTCGCAAACGCAATGCTTTTCACTGACGTAGACGCATACGAGAACGTAGATATGATAATAACAAATAAGGGAGTGCAAAATTATGTATACATATCTTCTAAGCTGTCAGAGAACCAGAAGCTCGGCAGTGTGCCAATGAGCAAGAATTACCGTACCTTTATAGTCTTCCTTAATGAAGAGGACAGATATGCTTTCGTCGACAGGCTTAATACTTCCTATGGAGAGGAAAGCGAGATACTCAGGCTGAGTATAGAGTCGCTGGACATAAGACTTATAGATACTACGGACTTGGGTCAGTTGAAGTTGTAGTCTTAACATGATGCGGATAATGCAGCAAAGGATCTGCAATAATTCATGCTTCTTCAGCATCTCCGGAATCTACAGCTGCCCCTTCTTCATCATCAGCTTCCTTGCCCATATCATACTTGTTTTCAACAATCTGTTTCAATGACATTTCTATCTTGCTTTTGTCTTCTCCAGTTATATCACTAAGGTCCGAAGAGAGCTGCCCTACATATCTGATTATCGTTTTGTATCGTGATTCACGCACATGCATGTTTCTCTGTTTGTTTATGTGTATCTGCAGCTTCCTTGCACACTCCATGATCCCTAGCTTCAATTCCTCTATTATCTCAGTATCCTGTGAAACTGCCTGTTTTCCTATTCCATTGTAAGGTATGTAGACGCTTGATATATTGACAAACACGCTTATAGGCTCGTCACCGAAATCTCTTATCCCATACCTTTTCCACTGAATCTGGTTTACTGCCTCGGTTATTGCACAAACAGACCCGTCAAAAAGCAGCGGAACCTTGTTTGCAAAACGCATTATAGCTCCTTTTGTACCATCATCAGTCTTCTTACCTGCATCTCCGCCATACGCGATTCCTGCTTCAACGACAAAAGGTATACCTCCCTTAAATATTTTCGGTTTTCTCTCTGTGACGCTTATAAACTGAGGATTGATTATGTTAAGCATTGCAGTTTCCATTTGCGCAGCGCCTATGACTGATAGCGAATCTGTTTCTGGAGCAATCCATTTTATGTTCCTGAATGCATCCACGAGAGCTTCAGCTTCCGGCCATGTCAGCTCCCTTGGCTTCTTGTCAAA
>DAHUYR010000017.1 GCA_027315135.1 Microcaldota archaeon | reverse complement strand
AGAAGTAAGTGATGAGGCAAGTTATGGCAAACGATCCGATATGCGGAATGTATGTGGATGAGAAAGATACCAAACTTATTAGTGATAAGGATGGGCAGAAGTACTACTTCTGCAGCGCTACTTGCAAACTGCAGTTCGATAGACCTGAACTTGAGATGAGAATCCTTAGGAAGGCGCTCATGGTATCTTGGCCGCTGACAATAATTGTAGCTTTGCTCACATATGTCTTAAGAGTAGGTTATGGAAACTACATAATGCTCATACTTGCAAGTATAGTGCAGTTTTATGCAGGTAGAAGATTTTATGCCGGCATAATCGATGCAGTAAAGAACAGATCTGCAAATATGGATACGCTCATAGCCATAGGCACTACAGTCGCATGGGCTTATAGTTGCGCAGTGACCTTGTTTCCTTATGTCTTTTTTTCAGGCGGTGTGTTCTTCGATACGTCTACGATAATAATAACGCTCATACTTACTGGAACATACCTGCAGAGGTTGACTGAAGCAAAAGCGTCTAATGCAGTATCTGCACTTGTTTCGCTGCAACCTAAAACAGCCCATTTAATAGAAGGAAACAGTTTCAAGGATATCCCAATAGAACAGATTCAGGAGAAAGATGTGCTTCTTGTCAAGCCTGGAGAGAGAATACCTGCAGACGCAACAATTGTAGATGGCAGTAGTGCAATTTATGAATCAGCTATTACTGGAGAGAGCATGCCAGTAATGAAAAGGATTGGGGATAGCGTTGTGGGAGGGACTGTAAACTCTGATAGTCCGTTAAAGATAAAGGTGGTGAGGACAGGCAGTGATACGACGCTTGCTCAGATAATAAGAATAGTGAGAGAGGCAGCTTCAAGCAAGGTTCCTGTGCAAAGACTTGCAGATAGAGTGTCATCTTATTTCGTACCTTTGGTGGTTTTTATAGGGATAACTGCTGCGCTGGCCTGGTATTTTGCAGGGGTCGGCCTTAGTGCAGCTGTACTGATATTTGTAAGCGTGCTGATAATAGCTTGCCCATGTGCGCTTGGGATAGCGACACCGGCAGCCTTATTGGTCGCGTCTGGAAGAGCAGCAGAAAAGGGAATATTGGTCAAGAATGGAGAGAGTCTTCAGATTGCAAGCAAGGTTAATGCCGTCGTCTTTGACAAGACAGGCACGCTGACAGAAGGAAGACCGGCAGTTACCGATATTGTACCGTTATCCAGTTATAATGCGGCGCAGATACTTGAATTCGCCGCTACTGCAGAGGCAAGCTCAGAGCATATCCTTGGCAAAGCCATAGTTTCAAGGGCAGAACATGAACAGATAAGGATAGATATCCCTAAGAAATTCGGTTATAGACAGGGATTCGGCATTACGGCTTTCGATAAGAATGGCAAAGAGATAATGGTGGGCAACAGGGAGCTGTTTGGCAGGCACATGCCTGAAGAGGCTGAGATGCATATCCAGAAGCTTGAATCAGATGGAAAGACCACACTTATAGTAAGTATTGACGGTGAGGCTGTAGGGCTCATCGCACTTGCAGACGTGTTGAAGGCTGATAGCAAAAGAGCGGTTGAGGCTCTTCAGAAAATAGGGAAGGAAGTATGGCTCGTCACAGGAGACAATGCTTCCGTTGCCGATGCTGTAGCAAAGCAGCTTGGAATAAAGAATGTAGTTTCTCAGGCAAAACCAGACCAGAAGATGAACAAGATAGCAGAACTGCAGAAAGCAGGCAAGGTAGTGGCGATGGTAGGCGATGGGATCAATGATGCGCCTGCACTTACGAAAGCAGACCTTGGAATAGCCATAGGCGCAGGTACCGAAGTGGCAGTGCAGGCAGGTGGAATAGTATTGATGAGAAGCAGCGTATATGACGTTTATGTGGCACTGAGACTTGGAGATAAGACCATGTCAAAGATAAGACAGAACCTTTTCTGGGCGTTCGGATATAACATAGTCCTTATACCAATAGCTGCAGGTGCGCTGATACCTATTTTTACAATAAGCATTTATGGGATACTGCCCATGCTTGCAGGATTTGCAATGGCCTTCAGCTCGGTTACAGTTGTATCGAACTCTTTGTTGTTGGCAAGGTTTAAGGCGTAATCTTAGTTCTTATATTTTCTCTTGCTGCCGATATTCAATGATAAGAGAGAATGGCATATTGCTTATTCTTCTATTCTTTGTATTGGTAAGAGAGCGTATTGTACTCATCTGCAGCGTATGCGCAGATGCCTTCTTCATGCCATAGTATGAATTCCTTGATTCCTGCATCTAAGGACATTTTACTGCATATCGTACAGTATGGCTTTCCTGATCTTGCAGTACTGCCGTCTTTGCCCAGCCTTGTGAAGTATATGCTTGAACCACGGAGTTTGTCCGGATTATTCCTTAATGCATCCATTATAGCCCTTTGCTCTGCATGCATGCAACAGGTTTTGTCTGTAACCTTTTTGTTGTATGATTCCTTTGGATATGAGCATCTCCGCTGTTCTTCCAGCCCTGCAGGAGGAGAGTTGAAACCTCTGCCTATGATTTTTCCATTGTTTACAATCACACTGCCGCACTTGTGTCTGTCACATGAAGCGCTCTTTGCAATATTTGCCGCTTGGCCCATGTATGTCGTTGCTTCCGCTTCCTCAGAGTCTGACAGGTAACGCATGCCTGATTTTCTTAGTATATGCTTAATAACATTTCTTGACAATGCACCTACGAAATGTGGATGGTTCATATGCAAGGCAGAGAGATAGGACTGATTGGATTAGGAAAGATGGGAAAAAACATAGCCATACAGATGCATAATAAGAAATATGATGTCGTGGTATGGAACAGGTCTAAGGATCCTGTCCGAGAACTGGAAAAATCAGGGATAAGGAGCACGGAGACGGTAAAGCAGATGGTAGAGACATTAAAAGGCAACAGAACCATCTGGGTCATGCTGCCTTCAGGGGATGTGACCGTAGAGTTTGTAACAGATTTAATAAAAATTATGCAGAAGGGAGACACTATAATAGACGGGTCGAATTCGTTTTACAAGGAGTCGTCGATGCTTCATAGCAAGGCAAAAGAGAATGGCATAGAGTACCTTGATGCAGGATGCAGTGGAGGACCGAGCGGCGCCCTTAACGGAATGTCGATAATGGTAGGCGGGGACAGAGAGGTTTTTGACAGATATGAGGAATTATTCAAGGATCTCAGCGTTAAAGAAGGATATTTATACACAGGGAAGGCAGGATCAGGCCATTTTGTAAAGATGGCCCATAACGCGATAGAGTATGGGATGATGCAGGCTATCGGAGAGGGATTAGAGCTGATAGAGGAAGGGCCTTATAAAGGAGATACCGATCTTGTAAAGGTTTGCAAGCTGTGGAACAACGGATCAGTTATAAGAGGATATCTAATGGAGCTTGCTGAAAGGGCTCTGGCGAAGGACAAGCATCTTTCTTCCATAGTGCCATACGTACAAGATAATGGTGAGGGCAGGTACGCAGTGCATACCGCAATAGACTATGATGTTCCGCTTGGCATAATAACAAACTCATTGTATACCAGATTTGAATCACGCTCCGACAAGAAGTTCCAGAGAAGGATGCTTGCTGCACTAAGGCATGAATTCGGAGGCCATGACGTGAAAACAGAGGAGAAATAGATGGCATTTAATCTTGGCGCAGTTGGCTTTGGCCACTGGTTCAACAGACTTTATGCAGGGCTTAGAAACAGCAATGAATTCAGGATAGCAAAAGTAGTGGGAGTAAGCGACGTATCAAACAAGATAGAGAAACTCAAGGAGATAGGCTTAACTGAAGAGGATTATTACAGAGTATCTGATGGGAAGCTTCCAGAAGAGTTCTATGACGGTCTTGACCTTGTCCATATATCAGATCCTAATGAGTATCATGCACAGCAGACGATAGAATCGCTGCAGCACGGCAAATTCACAGTTACGGAAAAGACGTGGGGAGTCAACAAGGAAGAATTTGACAGGGTTGCAAATTTCATAAAAATAAACAATATGGAATCTAAAGCATACCTGCACCTGCATTATCTGCACAAGCAGCTGACATTTGATCTCGAAGGCATGCTGTCAGAATATACAGATAAATATGGCAAGGTAGTAAGGGTTGCTGCCACTTTGTTCGAGGCTGAAAGCGATGAGGATCTGAGGAGGAGTAGCTGGCTATTCTCAAACAGGAGCGGCGGGCTCTTCATGGATACCGGAATACACATGTTTGAGATAATAATCGCCGGGGCTAAGGCAGATAAGGTTGAACTTGAAGATGCTAAGGTATTTGCAGTTAAGAAGGAATACGGACAGGATAATGCAACTGGAGTAGAGGCAAACGTAAGTGTTTCTGGAAAGTTCTTCAGTGACGGGGCGCGTGGGACAATCAGGATAGCCAAGGGCTCTCCAAAAGAGTCACGCTCTGCGAGGTTCTATTTCGAGAGTGGCGCTTATCTTGATCTGTCATACCTGCATTCCGATATAGAGTATAATTCTGACAGGAGAGGCGGCTGGTCACTCTATGAGGACGGATCTTTGATTGCATCTGGAAACCCTGGCGGTCTGAATAACTCAGAGGTATTTGTTAGCCAGATAATAGACCTGTGCAAAGGCAAGAACACGGGACTTACTATAAAGGAAATAAACCTGCTGTTTGATCCGCAGTGGAAGTACCAGGAGATAGCTAAGGGAATACATATAGAGAAAGGGCAGAATGAGATAGATGCTTTCATATTAAGAGGAATTAACTTGGAATAGAGTCCATTTCTTTTACCTGCCTCTTTACCATATTGCTCGTACATTATGCATCACTTTTAAATGCTTTTCTAGCAAGCAGTACTACAGTAGGTTGGGAATGCTGAATGGTTGAAGCTATCGATGTTTCAATTGCAGTTCTTCTTTTGGTACCGCTAATCGCATTGCTTGCCATACCTACATACAATATGGTTAATCCTACTCTTGGAGGAGTCGCATTCTTCTATTGGTATCAGATATTATGGATGCCCTTAGGTGCACTGCTGTATTTCATAGCAGCCTTGTTATGGGAGAAGAGAGACATGAGAGTTGAGAAGGCAGCAAGAGCTGCGTCTAGGTCAAAATCCGGAGCTAGGAGAAAGAGGAGATGATGAATGATTGACCTATTATCAATAGCTGTTTTCATTGCCCTATTCATATTCTTCGTGTTCCTAGGCTTCTGGGGAGCGAGATGGAGAAAGGGAGACCTTACGAAGCTCAAGGAGTGGGGCCTTGCAGGAGGCAGGCTTGGAACCTTCCTGGGATGGTTCCTTCTCGGTGCTGATATTTACACTGCGTATACCTTCATAGCAGTTCCTTCTTCCTTGTTTGCCAAAGGAGCGATATACTTCTTTGCTGCGCCTTATGTAATAATTACTTATGCATTTGCAATGTGGGCCATGCCAAGGTTCTGGAAGATTGCGAACAAGCACGGCTACATCACAATGGCTGATTTCGTAAAAGGAGTGTTCAACAGCAGGCTCCTTGCAGTGTCCATAGCACTTGTAGGGATAGTGGCAGAGCTTCCGTACATAGCACTACAGATAGTTGGTATGCAGGCAGTACTGATAGCGCTTCTCAGCAGCTTCGGAGCGGTTAACACGATAATAGAGTTTTCATTGATAATATCGTTCGTGATATTAGCAGCGTTTACCTGGACGAGCGGATTGCGAGGGGCAACACTTGCAGGAGTGCTCAAAGATGCATTGATATTAGTCAGCGTGGTTGCAGTAGTGGTCGCAGTGATAACTCTTGGAGGTTTCCATAATGCATTTGTAAATGCCTCTGCAACAAATATACATTACTTTACCCTTCCTTCCAGTTTGTATAACGCATATTGGAGTCTGTTCGTATTCAGCGCACTTGCACTGTATCTGTATCCGCATGTGGTGAATGGTACTCTGGCACAGAAGAGCGCAAAATCAGTTAGGAGGACGGCTTCATTATTACCTCTTTACAGCATAGGATTAGGACTGCTTGCCATGTTCGGCTTCGTAGTATACGGAGTCCCTGCAGCATTAAAGTATGTAAACTCCTTCCCTGCGGCTGTGCAGGGAACACAGGTGGTTCCCGGATTGATACTTACCCTGTTGCCTTCATGGCTGTCTGGCGCAGCGCTTCTTGGAATATTCATAGGTGGATTAGTCCCTGCAGCAATAATGGCAATAGCAGCAGCTAACCTGTTTACAAGAAATATTGCAAAGGAGATAAAGCCAAATATAACGCCTAAAGGAGAGACCAAGATAGCACAGGTGTTTGCAGTTGTGTTCAAGTTCCTTGCGCTTGGCTTCGTATTCCTGATACCTGCGACTTATGCAATTCAGTTGCAGCTCTTCGGAGGCATACTTATACTTCAGGTGCTCCCTTCATTCATCTTCGGCATGATAACAAAGAATCTCAACAGGAGAGCGCTCTTCTTAGGACTTGTTGCAGGCGTTGCCTCGGGAGTGTACATAATGGAGGCTGCAAACAGTTATGCAACATGGACAACAACGCTCGTAGGCACTGGACTTGGACCAGTGTTCATAGGCATGATAGCTCTTGCAATCAACATAGCAGTAGTATTAGTAGGGACAGGGATAGCAAATGCAATGAATATAACAAACGCTCTTCCAAAGAACGCTGATGTATACTGATCTTGTGGACGGGAACCAGATTTTTTTTAATAGCAGGGAGGAGACAGGGATGCTTCTTGCTGAGAAACTTCAGCTTCTCGAGCTTAACAGGCCCATAGTAATCGCCATCCCTAGAGGCGGTGTTGTAATAGGCTGTGAAGTAGCAAAGCGGATAGACGCGGATCTTGACATCGTAACGCCAAGGAAGATTCCCGCGCCGCAGAATCCAGAGCTTGCCCTCGGGGCAGCCATGCATGATGGAAGTACCTTTCTCAATCAGGAGGCCATATCTGCAAGCAATGCCTCTCCGGTTTATATAGAAACGAAAAAGGAGAGTGCGATAAATGAATCTGCAAGGAGGCTCGCTGCATATAGAGGCAGCAGGGCGCCGGTCGTATTGAAAGGCAGAACCGCAATACTCGTAGATGATGGAATAGCGACAGGAGCGACCATGGAAGTGGCCATAAAGTGGGCTAAAGAGCAGAATCCAGACAGATTGATTGTAGCAATACCTGTGATACCTGCAAGCATCTTGGCAAGGCTAAGAGAGCGTGTGAACCATGTGGTTTTCATAGAGGCCCCTGAATTTTTCTATGCGATAGGGCAGTTCTACAAGATATTTGAGCAGGTAGACGATAAAGAAGTTACGCATATGCTCCAAGAGTATTGGAAGAGTCGCAACGGTAGATAAAGCTGAAACGCCGCCCAGTATGCGTTTGGAGGCTTGTGATAGGTAGCATGGCAACAAATGGTGGCAAACACAAAGCTCTTTATAACATAGTATTGAGAATATATTAGAAATAAGATAGGCGTACTCACGTATGCTTTCTTAACCTACGGTGAAAGATTGGAATTCAAAGAAATGCAGTTAAAGCCTGAATTGGTAGAAGCGTTGCGTAGAGTAGGCTTTGTTAATGCTACAGAGGTGCAGAGCGCAGCCATACCGATACTTCTTCAGAGAAAGAGCGTAATAGCAAGGGCAAAGACGGGAACTGGAAAAACGGGCGCGTTCATCGTGCCTATAATGGAGATGATGAGCGGATCTCGGAAGATAGAAGCCTTGATAGTAGTGCCTACGAGAGAGCTGGCATCGCAAGTATCAACATTTGCACAGAAGCTTGGAAATCATCTGCATATTTATACTACTACAGTATATGGCGGAGCTTCGATAAACGTTCAGATGCAGGCCCTGAGATCCAGGCCGAACATAGTGGTAGGCACGCCTGGAAGACTTCTTGACCTTATAAAGCATGGAGCACTTGACCTTGACGATATAAAGTACCTTGTACTTGACGAAGCGGACATAATGCTTGATATGGGCTTCATAGATGACGTAGAAGAGATAATGTCATACACACCTAAGGAAAAGCAGATAATGCTATTCTCTGCAACTATGCCGAAGGAGATAGTGAAGATAGCAGAGAGGCACTCGGCGCCAGGGCATGTTACAACCATAACTGTAGGAGAGGAAGAAGACCTTACAGTAAGCACGATAAAGCATTATTATGCGATAGTGCCAGCAAGGCTGAAGTTCTCAGCGTTGCTCGCATACATAAAGACTTATTCTCCTAAGAAGGCAATAATCTTTGCTAGGACCAAGTACCAAGCTGATGCATTGCATAGAGTGCTTCTCAGCCAGAAGTACAATGCCATACTGATGCATGGAGGATTGACGCAGGCCATGCGTGAAAAATCGTTGAGTGGCTTTAGGAGCGGGGCGCAATTCCTCATAGCGACAAATGTAGCTGCACGAGGACTTGACATTGCAGGGGTAACAGACGTTATAAACTTTAGCGTTCCTGAGGATCCGAATGTCTATGTCCACAGAGTTGGCAGATCAGCCCGTATGGGAAAGGAGGGCAGAGCCATGATAATTGCAGAACCTCTTGAAAAAAGAGATCTTGACAACATAAGGGATTATGCAAATGTGGAGATGAAGAAGATAGAACTGGATCTTGAACCTTATAGAACCTTGAAGCTTCCTATAGATGAGCCAGGCAGGTTCAGAAGCAGAGGTGGCTTCCGCGGAAACAGAGCCAATAATCAGCATAGAAGCGGCAGCGGTAATCATGAAAACAGCAATCAGCATGGAAGCAGCAGCTATCATGGGAATAGCAGCCGTCAAGGAAGTTCCAGTCATCATAGCAATACCAGCCACCATGGCAGTGGCAATTACAGAAGCAATAAAAATAGGAGGAGTTTTAGCAGGTAAAAGCATCTGCATTATTTCAGGTTCTGTAAATAAATAGAAGGAGTTTTAGCAGATAAGTGACCGTATTCTTTCAGGTTCTGTAAATAAATAGGATTAGTGCGACGCTGCATCTGAAAGATGCAGCGTACGCGAAACTTGGTTATTTGCCGCCTATCTTGAACATCTTTGTACCGCACTCAGGGCACTGTCCAGACATGGCTTTCTTGCCGTTCTTCATTGTTACTTCCTTTGCACTCTTCATTTCGCGCTTTTCTTTGCACTTAACACAATATGCTTCCATATTATCTCCAGAGATTATATCACATTGTATTATAAAATATGTTGTTTTGTAGCGGTTTGGTCTGTTTTATGAAAAAGCCCTCCAAAAATACGATAGAATAGCAACCGCACAGATGAAACAGCTATAGTATTAATGCAGAGATTATTGATTTGCGCACATAGAGTACCAGACGTATGTTTATTAGCAGCATGTTCTTATTTAGCCATATTTTGCTTTGTCGTTACGGTCACAGTTGTTTATATCTAAAGCAGGATATTATATGGTCATTTACCATACCCGTTGCCTGCATATGCGAATAGCAGATGGTGCTGCCGACGAATCTGAAGCCTCTTTTTAGAAGGTCTTTGCTCACAAGATCTGATTCTCTTGTGCGCGCAGGTATCTGCTTCAGATCCGCCCACCTGTTCCTTATGGGTTTATTCTTTACAAACTGCCATATGTATGAATCAAAGCTGCCAAATTCTTCCTGTACTTTAAGAAAGGCCTTTGCATTGGTAACCGCTGAATTTATCTTTAGCCTGTTCCGTATTATGCCAGGGTTCTGCATCAAGGAATCCGTTTTCGTTATATCGTACCTTGCGATCTTCTCAGGATTAAATCCATCAAATGCCTTTCTGTAATTCTCTCTTTTCTTAAGTACGGTTATCCAGCTGAGGCCTGCCTGCGCACCTTCCAGCATGATGAATTCGAATAGTTTTTTGTCATGATGCACTGGAACGCCCCACTCTTCATCATGATACCTCACGTATAAAGGGTCGGTCGTAGACCATGGGCATCTGGCAGGCTCTTTGTATACCATGTTAATCCTTTAGAACTGAGTGGACTCGGCGGGATTCGAACCCGCGACCTTCCGCTTGCAAAGCGGGCGCGCTACCACTGCGCTACGAGCCCATTGTTTTTATATAAATTAGTAGAGCTTAAAAAGGTGGCGCAAGGGTTAGATGGCAGTGCTGCCCATATGTTTAATTCAGATAAAGTCTACGTATGGTAGATACGTTTAAATAAGTTATCATTATACATGGAACTGAAAAGGTGACAGCTATGGCAAAGAAAGAAGACGAAGAAGAGGAACTTGACGAAGAAGACGAAGAAGAGGATAGCGAAGACTTCGATGACGAGGAGTTCGACGACGATTCAGATTTCGACGAGTGAACCTGCCATCAGGAAAGTTATTTTGTTTTATTTTAATATCTTTTTGCTTTGGACAAGGAAGGAGATGACCTTGTCCGCTACTTCTTTAGGGTTCGTATAATGCGGAGTGTGCTTCGCATCGTGCAATACGAACAGTTCGCTGTTTTTTATGCGGCTGTTGAACGCATATGCAAATTTGACTGGAACGATGAGATCCTGATTGCCCCACACTATGAGTGTTGGCATGCTTATCGATGATAGTGTGCCAGGTGTAAGATAATCAGACTGTTTTCTTGAGTACATGATGCTCCTCAATACACGTTCATTCGGATTTGTTGCCAACGCTTGTTTTATGAACTTCTCCATGAAATCAGGGTCTGAGGAAAGCCTTTCATCATCCATGATGTCAAGTCCTGCAGAATCTTCCAGTATAAGGTAATTACACAGGCCTTTCTGCGCGATTGTAGCTGCTATCCATCCCCCATATGAATGCCCCATTATGGTGATGTTCCTTGCATTGAGGCTTGCAATAAGTTCCTCTACAGCTTTTGCCTGATTAGATATGTTGAATTCTATTTCTGGCGCTTCGGAAAGGCCGTGGCCGAGAAGGTCTGGTGCGACAACATCCATCGTATCAGGAAGCTTTTCTATGAACCTTGCCCATGACAGTGAACTCGACGCGAAGCCATGCAGGAGCACGATAGTTTGTGCAGAATTACCATCGGAATACCTGTAATGCAGCCTTCCGACGCTTGAGCTGAAATATCGGTCTTTCATAAGCATATGTTCCATTATTAAGCATAGTTATAAAACTTTTAATTCTTATTATTCTTTGAGCAGAATGAGACTTGTAGAGCTTGGAAAGACTGGAGAAAGGATACCTGCACTTGGGATGGGTACATGGAAGCTTGGCAGCGACCATGGCACTGCAATAGAATCGATAAAGGAGGGGCTTAAACTCGACATGCGCTTCGTAGATACGGCGGAAATGTATCACACTGAGGACATAGTCGGTCAGGCAATAAAAGGCGAGGAGGTGTTCATAGCAACAAAGGTCTCGCCGGAGCATTTCAGATATGAGGAGGTTAAGGCATCATGCAATGCAAGCCTTAAGCGCCTTGGTGTAAAACAGATAGACCTGTACCAGCTGCACTGGCCAAACCGACGGGTCCCTATAAGCGAGACCATGAAGGCGATGGAGGAGCTTGTTAAAGAGGGGAAGATACGCCACATAGGAGTAAGCAACTTCAGCGTAGAGGACATAAATGAGGCAAACGCATGCCTAAAGAAAAACGAGATAGCGTCGAACCAGGTACAGTACAGCCTGACTGCAAGGGAGATTGAAAAGGAGCTTGCAAAATTCTGCAAAAAAGAAAAGATAACTGTAATAGCATACAGCCCGCTTGCACGTGGAGGTCTTCTTGAAAGACGCCACGAAGCGACAGATGTGTTGAAGATGGTTGGAGAGAGGCATGGAAAGAGCGCAGCGCAGGTGGCCCTTAACTGGGTAGTCTCGAAGGACAATACCGTCGCTATACCAAAGGCAGGAAACCTGGAGCATGTGCGCGAGAATGCAAAGGCACTGGATTTCATGCTTGAGAGGAAGGATATAAAGGATCTGGAAGATTTTTTTTCTGATTACGTGAGCCGGACCTTTGTCGAGTTTGGGAAGGAGATTGCAAAGGGCAACTCAGCATTTCTTGGAAAGCTGGTCTCATTCAGGGAAAGGATGAGGCAGAAACCCAAGAGTTGAACATAAGGTATTTATTATATAATATGCAGTATCTCTCTTTATCCAACTAATTATCAAAACTGGTCTTAATGAGATTCAACATAAAGGTATTCGCATATGTCCTTGTGCTTTCAGCAGTTCTCGCATTCGGCATCGTGGGGAGCTATGTAATCGGAAGCAGCGGCGGATTCAACCAGCCAATAAGTAATCCGCTTGATGCGCTTTACTTTACAGTGATAACGCTGGCAACGATAGGGTACGGCGATGTCTATCCAGTGACGCCGATTGCAAAGATTTTCGTGATAATATTAGTGGTCGTAGGGCTTGGCACGTTCGTGTCTGCCATTACGGCGTTTTCAGGTGAATTCGTGAACAGAAGAATAGAGAGAATAAGCGGCAGAATATCGTCTTTTGAGAGAAGAGCATTGAACAAGCACATGGTCCTTATAGGAGACGGGCCGACAAACCTTTACATAGCAAACAAGCTCTCTGAGATAGGAGAAAGGTTCATCATGATAGTCAAGGCGGCAGATAGTCTTGATAGGCTCAAGAAATATGGTTACCTTGCGTTCCAGGCAGATCTTGCGTCTGATGGAGACATGAAAGAGATGAACCTGGACAAGGCCAAAGCAGTTGTGATAGACGTGGCCGACAGCTCCACTTCAGTATATGCTCTAGTAAGCGTAAAGGAGCTGGCAGTCAATGCGGAGATAATAGTGGTGGCACCGAACAAGGATGCTGAACACCATCTTAAGATAGTTGCAGGGAACAGGGCCGTGGTCATAAACCCATCTACAATAGCAGGAAATTTCATAAACGATAGGCTGTTCAAAGGATGACTCAATGAGGACGCTGGTCTGCAGGACTGATCCGAGAAAGCCTTCTGCAAAGGCAGTGGATGCTGCAGCAGATGCCATAATGAATGGCAGACTCGTTGTCTTCCCCACCGAGACAGTATATGGCATAGGGGCGAATGCTTTTGACGAAGACGCATGCAGAAAGATATACGAGGTTAAGGGTAGGGCCTCGGACAATCCCTTGATAGTGCATGTGCAGAATGTAGATGATGCGCTTAAGCTTGGAAGGATTAGCAAAGAACACGTAGCAGTTCTTGAGCATATATGGCCGGGTCCTTTGACTGTGATAGTTAAGAGCAGGGGAATCTTGCCTGGAACCGTTACTGCTGGACTTAGAAGCGTGGCGATAAGATGCCCGGAAGGCAAGTTCATACAAGAGCTCCTTAAAAGAACAGGCTTGCCCATAGCTGCACCAAGCGCAAACATATCTGCCAAACCGTCGTCCACAAAGGGGGAGCATGCGATAGGATATTTCAAAGGAAAGGTAGACGTGATAATTGATGGTGGAGAATCTTATTATGGCATAGAGTCTACTATATTCGATCTGAGAAGCTTGAGGATTCTGCGGCCGGGTGCATTCACTCCCGAACAGATAGAAAAAGCGTTCGGGAAAAGACCAATTCTTGGGAAGCTGGCTGAAGGCACTGCAAGCGCAGGGCACGTGATAAGCCCTGGCACAAAGTATAAGCATTACTCTCCTGAGACGCCGCTTTTTGTATATGCCGGGGACATGAAGGATATGCGCAGCATGCTTGAAACTTTCGGCAGTAAAGCTGCGTTCATAGGCTCTACTGAGAGCTGCAGCCTTCTGAAAGGCACAGGTTTAAGGCTGCTCTCACTCGGCCCATCTGATAATGCGCAGGAGCGCGTGCATAGGCTGTTTGACAAACTTATAGAGCTTGACTCCTTCGGAGTTGACTTTGGAGTCATAGAGGCATTTCCGGCAAAGGGTCTTGGTTATGCGGCGATGAACAGGCTGAGAAAGGCATCAAGCCATAGAAGTTTTTCCAACATAAAGCAGCTGCAGGAACTTTTGGAACAGGTATGAATTATTATAAATTTGGATTCAACTCTTTTTGATATTGTATGAAGATACTTGGATTCAATCAGATATCAAATGAGATGCGCCTTGAGCCGGAGAGCTTTGATGATCTTTACCTGCTTGCAGTGGTTATAAACGCAGGTGACACCATTGAGGGCAAGAGCACGCGCAGGTTCAAACCCAGCGAAGGAGATAGGGGGGAACAAAAGGACATACGCGTAAAGCTTTCTGTTGAAAAGGCAGAAGTTGACAGGAGCGCCTTCAGATTGAGAGTATCTGGAAAGATAGTAGACGGCAGTCCTTTGGAATTTATAAGTATGGGTAGTTACCACACGCTGAATGTGGAGCCGCGCGATATAATATCAGTGCATAAAGATGAATGGAAAGGATACATAATGCGCAGGCTGAAGGAGGCTGTTGCGGAAGCGAAGAAGCCAAGGCTGGGAATAGTCGCGATTGACGAGGAAAAGGCCTCTTTTGCATATATAAAAGGCTATGGGATAGACATCTTTTCTGAGATATACAGCAAGTTAAGCAAGAAAATGAATGAGAAGGAGTACAAGAAGCAGAAGGAGTCGTTCTTTGATTCTGTAATAAGCACTGTGGGCAATATGCCTGTGGATGTCGTCGTTATAGGAGGTCCGGGATTCACTAAGGAGGATATGAAGAAGTATATGGATGGTGTGAGGAAGAGCATTGAGAAGAGAGTATCTTATGTACAGGCAAGCGATGCTGAGAGATCAGGAATAAGAGAAATAATGCAGAGCGAGGCTGTTGCAAAGCTTCTTGAGAATGAGCGCGTTAAGAAGGAGTTCTGGTATCTTAATATGTTCCTCAGCGGCCTTGTCTCTGGAAGGGCAGTATATGGGGCAGAAAACATAAAGGATAAGATAGATGATCTAAAACTAGTTATGGTCAATGACAACGTGCTCAATGACCAAGGTGTCAAGAAGACTCTTGACCTTGCCGATTCTAAGGGGGTGAAGATAGAGATATTCAACTCTGGAGACGATGCAGGAATGCAGCTCGTAAGATTCAAGGGAATAGCTGCAATCTAGATTAAGTCAAGTCCTGTATCATTCTGTTGAGGCTCATCCTTTCCAACAACCGATGATCCTCTTACTCCAGTAAATATTGCAATGACCTCTATCATGTCTCCGTATTCAGGGTCAAGTCTTGCTCCCCAGATCACATTTGCGTTAGGCGCTGACCTCTCCGTAAGCTTTGTGCCTATCTGATTTGCCTCGCCTAATGTCAGGCTCTTCCCTCCGGTTATGTGGAGAAGCACTCCAGTTGCATCGCTGTAGTCAACATCAAGCAGCTTGTTCTTCAGCGTGTTGTGCACTACCTCCTCTACGCGGTGGGCCCCTGATGCCGACCCTACGCTTATTACAGCCATGCCTCCGCTTGTCATTATAGTTCTAACGTCTGCATAGTCCGTATTTATCAAGCTTGGCTGAGTTATTGCCTCTGTTATTCCACGCACGGCCTTTGCTGTTATCTCGTCTGCAAGAGCAAAGGTCTTTTCTATAGGAAGATTTGGATAGAGCTGTACTAACCTCTGGTTGTCTATCACTATCAAAGTATCAACATTGTTCTTCAGTTTGTCTATCCCCTTTCTTGCAGTGTCAAGCCTTACTCTCTCAAGCGAGAACGGTATCGTCACTACTCCGACAACTATGGAACCGCTGTCTTTTGCTACTCTTCCAACTATAGGTGCAGCACCTGTTCCGGTTCCTCCTCCCATACCTGCGCACAGGAAGGTCAGATTCATGTCCCTGAGCAGAAGCTCTATATCCATGCGAGACATCTCTGCAGCTTTTTCTCCCACGTCCGGATATCCTCCGGCTCCTAACCCGTGGGTGAGTGACTTTCCAAGCATAAGCGTCTTTATGTTCGTCTTCATTGTGCTGAGCTGTTTTCCGTCGGTGTTGAATGCAAATAAGCTTGCCCCTTTTATATCCATGCTGCTTATTCTGTGCACGGTGTTATTTCCTCCTCCTCCAACTCCGACCACGCATATCCTTGGCTTAAACATTTCATAATCAGACATCATTTCCTGTTTCTGCTTTTCTACATCGTATTCAAACATAACATTACCTTTATTCATAATCCATATCTAAGAATAAATAGCTTTCCTTTGCATTTAGAGAAGGGAGCGCTTGTGCAGCTTTATAAGCAGGCTTGGATATTTCGCTTTGGAGTTCCGTTTTGTATAAGGTTTATTAGCTTTGTAAAGATAATGAGATTGTGGACAATAAGGGAATCTCTGAGATGCTTAAGGAGATAGGAGACATATTAGAGGTAGAGGGAAAGAGGAGCAGGTTCGAGGTCCTTGCATACAGGAAAGCCGCGACCACAATAGAGACGCTGCAGGAGAGGATAGAGAACATATATGAACGAAAGGGCATTGACGGACTGATGGAACTGCAGGGGATAGGCAAGGGTATTGCAGGCAGCATAGCCGAACTCCTTGATACAGGGCATATGAAGAAGTATGACTCTTTGAAAAAGAGCTTTCCTGTAGACTTCAACTCCCTGACAAAGATACAGGGTCTTGGGGCTAAAAAGGTCTACAGGCTGTATAAGGAACTTGACATAAAGAACATTGAGGAACTGAAAGAGGCGATACGGAAGCATAAGATAATGGCTCTCGACGGCTTCGGGGAGAAGAGCGAACTTGAGATAGCAAATGGCATTGAGCGTTTGGAGAGGAGCGGCGGCAGGATGTTGCTTGGAAGGGCACTCCCGGAAGCTGAGAAGATAATAGATGAACTTAGGAAATCGGGGCTTGCTGACAGAGTAGAGCTTGCAGGATCTGCCAGAAGGATGCGGGAGACGGTCGGGGATCTTGACATTCTTGTGACCACAAAACACCCGGATGAGATGACTGAGAGCTTTTCATCTCTTAATCAGGTTGAAAGAGTGCTGTTGACAGGTCCGACTAAGACAACAGTTATGCTTAAGATAGGGATAACTTGCGATCTAAGAGTTGTTGGGACGGAAAGCTTCGGTGCTGCTATGCAGTACTTCATAGGGAACAAAGACCATAATGTAAAAGTTAGAGAGATAGCGATAAAGAGAGGATATAAACTGAATGAGTATGGCTTGTTCGATAAAAACGGGAAGAGCATTGCTGCTGAAGATGAGAAGGATGTATATACAAAGCTCAGGATGCAGTATATGCCTCCGGAGATGAGGGAGAATAGGGGAGAGATAGAGTTAAGCCTTAAAGGGAAGATACCTGATATAATTGAGTTGGCAGACATAAAAGGAGAACTGCACGCCCATACAAACCATAGCGACGGAACGTTCAGCATATTGGAGATGGCAGAGGCAGCAGAGAGGAAAGGCTTGAGTTATCTGGGAATAACAGACCATACTAAGAATGAGAGGATTGCAAACGGGATGGATGATGTGAAATTTGTTAAGCATCTGAAGGACATAGACGATGTTAATGAGAATATTAGTAAGATAAGGATATTGAAAAGCGCCGAGATAGACATACTTAAGGACGGAAGCCTTGATCTGAAGAGGAAGACTCTTGAGATGATGGATTACAGGTTAGCAAGCATACATACAAACCTTAAGATGTCAAGGGAGGAAATGACTGGGAGAGTGGTAAAGGCGCTTTCAAGCGGCTATGTAGATATAATGGGCCATCCGACAGACAGGCTGATAGGAAGCAGAGATCCGATAAATATGGATCTTGACAAAGTATTCGAGGTTGCAGCAGATAACAACGTAATAATGGAAATAGATTCCTTCCCTGAAAGATTAGACCTTGGTGATGAAAACATAATCAAGGCAAAGGAGTATGGCCTGAAGTTTGCAGTGGATACGGATGCGCATGGCGTCGATCACTTCAATGTTCTCAAGTATGGCATAGGAACCGCTAGAAGGGGGTGGCTATCTAAGGAAGAAGTGGTAAACACACTTCCTCTGGACAGGCTGATGAAGCACTTCAAGAGCTTCTGATCAGTACCATCCGCGCGCCTTCATTGCAGATGCGACCCTGCTTACTGCTATTATGTATGCAGATTCCCTTGGAGTTATCTTCTTTCGTTTTGAAGCATAGTCGGCCTGTGTCTTCATTACATCTTGGAAGGATTTTGTAACTATTTTATCAAGCTTTGAATACACCTCGTCTATGTCCCAATAATAGCCCTGCTGATTCTGCACCCATTCGAAATATGAGACAATGACTCCTCCTGAATTTACAAGAAAGTCAGGTAGGTCGACGATCCCTCTTTCGAACAGTATCTCATCTGCCTCTGGAGTTACTGGACCGTTTGCCAGCTCAAGCAGCAATGGAACGTTGATCTTGTCGGCATTGCGTCCGGTTATCTGGTTCTCCATAGCGGCAGGTATCAGCACATCAGCTTTCAGTTCCAGCAGTTTGTCATTCGATATCTTCTTTGCGCCTTTGTCAGTATATCCCTGCACACTTCCTGTCTTAGTCTTTGCAGCGTCGAGTTTGGCAAGGTCAAGCCCCTCCTCCGAGTATACTCCACCCTGAGAGTCGCTTATGGCTATCACCTTTGCACCTATATTTTGCGCAAGTTCGAAAGCGAATTTCCCCGCATTTCCGAATCCCTGGATTACCACCTTCGCGCCCTTTAAGTCTATCTTCAGCTTATTTGCAGCTTCACGCATGACATACATCCCACCCATTGCGGTAGAGTCGAACCTTCCTTCCGAGCCCCATACCTCAAGCGGCTTCCCGGTAAGCACTCCGAAGGAATTGTATCCCTTAATAGCACTATACTCATCCATCATCCAAGCCATTATCTGCGGGTTTGTATAGACGTCTGGTGCAAGTATGTCGGTTTCAGGACCTATCTCTCGCTGTACAGATCGTATATATCCACGCGACATTCTTTCCACTTCCGAATCACTCATTTTCTTCGTGTCGCAGATTATGCCGCCTTTGCCACCTCCGAAAGGAAGATTTGCAAGAGAACATTTCCAAGTCATCCATGCCGAAAGCGCCTTTACGGTGTCCAGGTTTTCCTGCGGATGGTATCGCACGCCGCCCTTTGCAGGTCCGCGTGCGGTGTTGTATCTTACTCTGAAGCCATTAAATACTTCGACGGATCCGTCGTCCATCCTTACAGGTGTGTTCGTCTCTAGAATGTTCATAGGTTCTCTAAGTATCGCATGGGCGGTCTTATCAAGCTGCATCTTATCCGCTGCTTTGTCCAACTGTAGCTGTGAAATCTTGAAAGGATTTAGTTCTTCTACCATATTATCACGTAAAATATCAAAATGTTGTAAACATCAGTCAGATTTTATTGGGAATTATAATAATCTATAAGGTTCTCACAGAGTCGGCTTATATCTTTTTCCACGACAGTTTTGCCTTTTTTCTTAACTATGCTCTCGATAATGCAATCGCATAGATTACCATCCTCTATGTGCTTTTTTATGGCACCCACATGTTCTGAATATCTGCCGTTCATATACTTACTAACAGCTGCCTGCACTATCCCCAATTCCTTTGCTATGCTCTCCTGCCCGTAACCCATGCTTAAAAGCTTCTCGGTTACCGAAGCCCTTACAGCTGGCATCATTAGATTTGTTATGTGCATACAATTTAATTGGCCGTGCTTCTTTGTCTTTTCCATTATTGATTCGCTTTTTATTGCCATTTTGATACCTAATCTTCTATCCCTAAGGAGTATTTCAACTTCTTTAGCATGCCCCTGCTCTCTTGTACTGCACTTGGCTTGGCTTCCTGCTTTATTTCCTGTATAGCTTGCTGCGTTATTCTCTGCTGCTTTTCAGACTTTGCTGGAGTGGAATATGCAACGTTTTCAGCTACGGGCTGAGCAGATGCTTTGAAAAATTCGTCAAGCAATTTAGCCGTACCGCTCATGTCGCCCTGTTTTATTATTATAACATTTGCATTATTCTCTTTTGCATAACGCATGTCTGCTTCTGACGAACATATTGCTGCGTTTATGTTCCCATTCCTGTTCAGCATTATTGATGCTTTTATGTAATCCTCAGGTATAACAATGCAAATTGAATATGCCTTATCGCTGGCTGCTTTTCTCACAGATTCTACAAATTTGTCAGTGTTTGCCGTAATCTCCTTTGCTATGACCCCAGAAGCATCAGGTATGTTATTAAACAGCTCCTCAACAGCTCCAGGCACGTTTGAAGCGAGCAGAATCTTTATTTAAACACCTATTGCAATATGTCCGTTAGTATTTATATTATATCGTATGTATAATATATCTGTAGATTTAACGCAATTATGTTTAAAAGGTGATTTTCTGAGAGGCAAAGAGCAACTAGTGAACTGCTCCAATTGTGGCAGGTCGGTCCCGAGGAACAAGGCCGTAGCTGATGAAAAAGTTATACGGTTCAGCACCGATGTTAGAGCAGATAGTGTAAGTTATATGACAAGAAGGAAGGTTTACTACTGCATAAGCTGCGCGAAACATAAAGGCATCTTTGAAAAGAAGAAGGAACAGGCTCAGCGCGCTGCAAGCAGATATGATAGATAGGTGTAGGGTTTGGGCGATGAGTCTTCTGACCTGCTGATATTCAAGCTGCGAGGAGATGTAGACCTTGAAGAAAGCACAGATGAAGCTGCGCCAGTTTCTGCAGAATCTTCAGCCGAAGATTTTCCTGAAGAAGTAACTGAACCCAATCCGGATGTAATAGTTTCAGCCAAAGGTCTGAAATGTTCCGTGCATCCGTGGAGAGATGCTTACGCAGTATGTAGCAAGTGCGGTTTACCGTTCTGCTATGTAGATATAATCAAGAAAAAAGGCAGGTTTGTCTGCTTGGACGACATAGCAGTTGTTGAAACCGAGGACATTGAAAAAAATGCGTCCAAGAATAATCTCTTCACAGGCATAGGCGGAGTGTTTCTGATATTCAACGGAGCTTATTTGTTATATCTATTTTATCCGCAGGCAAGTGTACTGTACGGCAATATATTGGTGTCGCTTACAATAAACGGCATTGCAAAGCTGCTTGCAAGCTATTATTACCCTACCCTTGCAAACTTTGTTGCGATAATAGTATCATTGATTGCAGGGCTCATGGCAATGTCAAGTGGTAGGAGGCGCATAGGAATAGTTGTAGGTCTTATAGTCTTCATGCTTATAAGCTATGAATTTATGAACAGCAGCGGTGTCAATTACCTTATTCTCCCGATGGCGTTGTCATTCATATCGATGGTGCTTCTGGTGCTTGGAAACATGAGCGCAGTGAGAGCAGCAAATAGCTTAGTTGATGAAGAGTATAGGCACGTTGAATGGCCAAGGCCGGAAGTATTCTGATTCTGCGAGCATGCCTGTTCTTGTTGCCCTTGCCGTATCGCGCAGCACGTTTCTTAGCTGCTCAGTCCTTCCGCCTCGGCTTCTTTTCGCCATGTTGTTCACCTCTAATCCAATGCAGTGTAATGATCAACCCCTTTTGATCACTATAACTGCTGAAGACATGTTCGCATACGATACCTGTTCTCCTATCTGCAGCTGGTACTTTGCCCAGATCGAGCCAGTTATATTACTACCAACTGCTATAGGCCCCGAAGTTATAGGTATGTTAACGTACTTAGTCTGGTTTGAGAGCAGTCCGCCTGTCAAGTTGACAGCTTCCGGAGGCGACCATGAGAGCACAGGCACTCCATTAGAGTAGACAGCGTTTGCGGTCACAAACCTTACTGTCACGCTGGTCCAGTTGTATCCCGTATCCTGGCTCAGTGCGATGGCCAGTACTCCGGTAGTGTAATTATACACAGGATTCAGGCACTTGT
The DNA here is from genome assembly GCA_027315135.1 of Microcaldota archaeon. Lineage (GTDB taxonomy): Archaea > Micrarchaeota > Micrarchaeia > Micrarchaeales > CABMGC01 > JAKAUU01. The sequence continues at coordinate 19,635 of DAHUYR010000017.1, read as the reverse complement.
AACTTGTCGATGTAGGAGAGCATCCCACACTTATCACTATCGACGGCGCTGATGTAGCGGCGACAGTGTATGGTGCTGTGGCTGTTCCAAATACGCCTAACAAAGGTATTATTGGGCCATGGTTGATGGCTATCGAAAGACCTAATATCAGAACTACTACAAGCACCACAATTATTGCGGAAAATGCCAATCTTGCAGATATTGTATAAAATTTCTCTGTTTTTTGTTGATTCATTGTTTCACCAATTAAGCGTAAATCAGATAGAAATGCCGATCAGCTTTAGGATTATTATAATCGCAACAGCAGGCAGTCCGAATACCGCTACCACGATCCATGTGATCCAGTCGTATGTTATTCCAAGCATGAAGAAGCTGTTTGCAAGCCATATCGCAATCAAGCCCAGGATGCTGTTAAGTATGATCCCGAGAATAAAGTTCCTGAACTTGAAGACGATGAATAGCACCAGCGCTATTGCTGCTATCAGCAACAGCTCTGCGACCAGTTCCCCGACAAAAATATCTCCTAAAAACATAATATCCCATTATCCACGATTCCTGTATGGTCTGTTTCCTGAACCTACCCCAAACAGGTTGAGTATTATCAGTATTGCCACTGCAAGCAGCCCGAATATCGCTACAAAGATCAATACCAACAAATCATACCTTATCCCAAGGCCGAAAATGGCATTTACAAGGAATATCACTATGAATCCTACGATGGTATTCAAGAGCAGCGAGTAGAGCAGTCCTCCCGTGAGCGGGAGCACCAAGACGAATATTAGCGCAATTAGCACTACTGTTAATACTGACATCCTCCCACGAATAAATTCGTGGGGTTCCTCTTGGTTCGGCGTCTCTGGCGTTCATAGAGTTGCACCTTGGGGCGTATCAGTGCTGCCCTTGCACACATCCCTGTCTGTGTGCAATTGACTTCTGCCTTCTCCTATTGGAGGACGCTGCGATATGTTGAACGATGCATTTGCGTCGGCATGGTCTACGTGTCCACACGACTGGCACACGAATTTCTTTGAATCCCTAATTCCTTCGTTTCCACACCTTGAACAGTCCTTGGACGTGTTTTTAGGCTCCACGTAGGTTAGAGGTATTCCACATAATTTTGCCTTGTATTCGATAAATGTCTGCAACTGGTAGAAAGACCAGCTATGCAGACTATAATTGAAGTTCCTTAAATGTTTCCTATTCTTTCTTATGCCTTCCAATTTTTCAAGTTTGATTCCTGCATTGTTCTCCTTTGCAGTTTCTACTATTGCCTTTGAGATGTTGTGGTTGATGTTCTTGATTATCCTTGACTCCCTGTTCCTTATCATTTTGACTACTCCATACTTCCCCTGTCTCTGCATCTTCTTTCTTATATTCCTGTATTTTGTGTGAATGTGCAGAGCCTCTTTTCCAAGTTTTAGAATCTTTCCTGTGTCTGGGTTTCCGACTACTGCGATATGTCCTGTCGTGTTTCTATCTACCCCCATCCATGTCTCTGGAGTTATTTGTGGTTCTTCCTTTATATTGACTGAGACATAAACATATTCGTTGTCCAATTCTATCTGGTTTATCTTCTCATAGTCATTCCTGAAATTGTATGACACATTGAACTTTAGGCATGGAATTTCTATTGTTCTCTTCTCCTTATCTGCATGGACAGATTGAGAGGGAATGGTCAGTTTTATCCTATTGACATTCTTTATTGTCTCATTATTCCCATACTTCCTGAGTATCTGGTTTGCGATTGCCGACTTCAGACCGAACTGTTTCACATCCTTTGAAGACCTTGTTTTGTGAGTCAGAACATACTCGGCAATCTGTTTTGCCTTTCCTAACTCTGAGGAGAAGTCCCTGTTGTGTTTTATCTTGAAGGTTAGAATCATAGAATCATTTTTTATTTGGTATGAGTTTAATGAATGCAATTAGACCTATAACTACAAGAATTATTCCTAATGATAGAAGAAGGATTGCAGAGGGGTCAGTGCAGCACGGTATTGGAGGTGTTCCTATGATTTCCGCTGGGCAGGAACACATTCTACCATAATAAGAGACAGTACTACTTATAGAGAATGTCAAGCCTAAGAGTATTGAGATTATACTGAGCACTAAAGCCAATTTTCTATTCATACCTTATCCCATTGTTGTTCTATATATTTCTTTATCGTTGAAGCACTTACGTTTCCTGCTGTTGAAAGGAAGTACGAACGAGTCCAAAGAGTAGGCATCTTTAGGAGTTCTGGGAATTCATTCCTTAAATATCTTGAACTTCTGCCCTTGAATCTCTTGACTACTATTTCTGGTCTTGACCTTACGTCAGCAGAAATGAAGAGATGGACATGGTCTGGCATGACTTCTTTTGAAATAATTTCCCATCCGTTTTCAAGTGCGACATCAAACATGATTTCTTCGAGTCTTTTCTTAATGTCTCCTACCAATAACTTTCTTCTGTATTTTGGACAGAATACTATGTGGTAGTTTACCATTGTTACACTTGTTCTGTTATGTTTGTATTCCATTTACTCATTAGATACTATATATTCCTTCTAATTTATATACATATACTTCTATCAAATCGCAATACATTCGCATTCATCCCACGATTGAAAATCGTGGGCTTTCTGCTATGTATTCTTGTAACCCTATACCATGTCCTGCATTTGCGCTCAATTAATCACTTCAATATATACACTGCCTACCATTCCGAATCTCTTTCTTCTTAGGACCCATGCCGGCTTGGATGCTTAAATGATTGGAGTAATTATGCTCCCTCTAGCCTTTCCCAAACCAGTATGATATCCCATCCCACCCTCTATGGTTACTTGCTGTCTGCTCTCTTGTTCTGCCTGAGCTTGGACTTCACTCTGTTTGCGCCGCTCTGACTTTGGGTTCCCCTTGCCCTGAACATGCCCCTGTTTTTCGATTCGAACAATCCTATTGAATTGCCCTCCGGGTCTGTTCCTATTGCAGTAAACCCATGGCCCATTACTTCCTTCTTGCCTACGGTTATGTGACCGCCATACTTTTCTATCTCTGCAATCGACGCATTAAGGTCAGGCGTGCTGACGTAGTTTACAGGCGTCTGGTTCCGGCTACCCTTCTTGTACAATCCGCCGTTGACTCCAGGGATGTGCTTGGTTCCGGTGACTATGTTCCAATACTGCATGTTCTGCGCTGCTGCATTCTTGAATTTCCATCCGAATACGTTGGTGTAGAAGTTCCTCAGCCTTTCCGGGTCTCTTGCCGGAATCTCAAAATGAGATATTTCATGTGTTGCTTGTTTCATATTATTACCCCTTAAGATAATATATACTTCTTTACTCTGGTATATAAAACTTTGCTATTTTATATTATACTTTAGAATCTAAAGTATTTGATACAAAGTGTTATATACTTCGGTGTTTAACTAATAGTCTGTAAAGGAGTGCCGGCGACTAATATGGTAATAATAAGAGGAATCTTGGAGCTGCTGCAGCTTGCTGACGGCCATGGTCCAAAATCTTTCAACGACTTCACAAAGATAACTATAAAGAACAGGCACCTCAGCTCTGCCACTGTCTCAAAGAGGATCTCCGAGCTGCTGGCCGCAAAGACCCTTGAGGAGGTAATAACCAAATCCAAGAGCGGAAGGAGAGTAATAGCTTATAGGACCACGGAAAAGGGCAGAAAAGTAATAGAGCACGCAAAGCAACTTGAGGAAGCTCTAGCAACCTCAAAGACCAAATGATATATCGCTGCTTAGGCATTTCTATCTACTTATCCTTACTTGTGACTAGGAGCCGAGATCGTACTTCATAAGAATGAGCATAATTACCAGTATTGCGATCCAGCAGAATATGATTATATCATGGTTGAGGGACTCAAGATTGAGTGCAAGAACCTGCTCCCGAACACGAGGGAGGTTATTCCAGTATGGCAACGAACCTCGACGCCATTTATATTCCAGGATTGAATACCAAACGCATTCCCCAACCTCATCGGAGGTGAACTACCTATTATTTTTATGGGAAAGAAGACGGTGCAGCAATTCGCAGAGTGTAAATAACAGGGACTACGTCCGAGCCTCAACTTTAAATTAGATTTTGGGTACAGACAGTAGGTACGCTGCTGCATTGTTGGCAATTGTTATTATCGGTTGTGGGTATATCCCAAAAAGCAGAGTAGCTGCAATGCATACTACTATCACTGCCGTAGTATACCTGTCCATGCTTGCTTTCTTCGGCACAGCTTTAGACGTATAAGCAGCTATTATCACCTTTGCATAATAGAAAACTGATATCACGCTGTTTATTATGCCTATTATCGCCAGCCATGCCATTCCTGCGCTGACGGCGCTTAGGAATATTAGGAACTTACCTACGAAGCCGGTGGTGAACGGAAGGCCTATCATAGATAGAAGCATCAGGCTCAGCGCAAACGCCGCAAACTTGTTATCCTCATGCAACCCTATAATATCATCTATCTTGTACCTGTGCATCCTCTCCAGCCATGCAATTATTGCCAGTGTGCCTATAAACATGAACATGTGAGCAAATATCTGGAACAAGCTTGCAGCGATTCCTGCTGATGTTGAAACCACTATCCCTATGAGTATGTATCCTGCCTGGGAGATTGATGAATATGCAAGCATGCGTTTCATATCCTTTTGCAGTATCGCAGTTATGTTACCGTAGAACATTGTAAGCACTGCAAGTACGATAAGTAGCAAGAATGCCTGAGAATTTGTTATGAATACAAGTATCATAATCTGTATCAGAGCTGCAAAGCCCATTTTTTTGTTTATCCCTCCGAGCATAGATGTGGCATAAGCAGATGCTCCTTGGTACACGTCAGGTATAAGCACGTTGAATGGGAATATCGATGCGTCCATGCCCAGCGATGCTATGAACAATACGGCCGCAAATGTCACCAGCGTTGACGAGGAGTAATTTGTCAGGGCAAAGCTGCCTGTGCTTCCATACAGCAGAACAGCCGCAAATGAGAAAACAGCTATTGATATTGACGCCATTATGAAGAATTTTGCAGCCGACTCTATGCTTCCTTTCTTTGATAGCATTATTATGAAGACTGATGGTATGCTTGCAAGTTCAAGCCCTAGAAATATCGTTATTATAGAGGTTGAAGCTGCTACGAGCAGCATTCCCAAAAATGCGAAGCTGCTTATCAGGGCAAAATCGCAGTAATCTTCAGAATAAGTGAATGCAAGTGCATTCACAAGCATCATGCCTATTGCGAACAGGATTGTAAAGAAGAGCGAATATGGATTTATAAGGTAAGTGTTTAGCACTGCAAAGTTATATCCGGTTATTGCGCCAAATATCGCATATGCCGCAGTCGTGGCAAGCAGGATTATGTTGAACAGGAGCTGTGTCTTTTTGTTGTTTAGCAGTCGCAGGAACATATTTCCAACTACAAGGATTACGGGAAGCAGGAAAGAGATTAGTTGGTAGTATTGCATGGTTATTCACATCAAGTATGCATATGCAGCAAGAACCACCAATGCAACAACAAATATTGCAGCATAGTAGTTTATCTGTCCTGTGGATGTTCTTCTTATTAAGTAGCCGGATCTTATGACAAATCTGCCGATGCCGTCGAAGAAGTCACTGAGGAATGTGTCAAATACTGCGACTCCTTCTGCTATGTCCATAGTGAAATATGAGAAATGCATATAGAAAGAATTCATCGCCGGAGCAGTATATCCGAAACCAGATAGTTTTGAAGAGGTTACCACTCTTTTCTTTACATAAATCAGGTAAGCAGATATTGCAGCTATGCTTATCAGGAGTATGAATGATACTGCATCAGTTATGCTGAAGCTTAGCGGGATCCCTGAAACTGCATAAGTATAATATGGGCCATTTGTCATCAGCGATTGGAATCTTGTGAACAGCAAGGATGCTGCAAGTGTCGCGATGGCAAGTATTGCTATTGGAACCATCATGCGCTTTGGTTGCGTTTTATATGCAATCTTTGCTTCATCACTGGTCGTTGGCATTGCGATGTATAGGAACCATCTCATAATGTAAAAGCTCGTACCGAAGCTTATCGCCGACAATATGATATATACTGGCAGATTTCCAGTCAAGGATGAACTTATCCCCATGCTCGAGAAGAACCCTGAAAATGGTATGAAGCCTGCAAGGGATAGCACTCCGAACAATGTAGAATAGAAGAGCAGTTTGTTTGAGTGCAGGCCGTTTGCCTTTCTTATGTCTTCCTCGCCAGTAGCCTTCATCGCAGACCCTGAACTGAAGAACAGCAGAGCCTTGTAGAAGCTCTGAACGAAGAAGAAGTATATGCCTGCAGTCACCGCTCCGGCAGCTATTGCAACCATCATTAGGGAAAGTTCCTGTATCGTAGAATATGCGATTATCTTCTTTATATGGAATTCCCGCATCGCGTTCAGTGTAGCAATCGCTGCGGTAAGTATACCTATAATTAATATCACATAGGTTAGCCCAGTATATTGAAACAGTGGAAGCAGTACAAGAATCGAGAATACTCCTGCCTTTACCATGGTTGTCGAGTGTAGATATGCTGATACAGGAGTAGGTCCTTCCATTGCGTCTATCAGCCATTCATGGAATGGGAACTGGGCTGATTTGGTGAATACAGCTATGGCAATGAGGACTGCACTGAGTAGTACTGCTCCTCTGGGTGCTGATGACAGACCGTTTATTATGGTGGCGAAATCCAGTGTGCCGAAGGTGCTCCCCATCACCCCTATCGCTGCTAGTATTGCAATGTCACCTATAAGCACCATTGTCAAGGCCTTCCTCGAAGCCACTATTGGACCGTGTTTAGTGTTCCAGAAACCTATTAGCAGATAGCTTGTAAGGCTTAGGAATCCCCATGCAATGGCAAACGTTATGAAGCTCCCGCTGAATGCAAATGTTAGCATTGCAGACTCGAATGCAAGCATCTCTATGTAGAACCTGCGCTGTTCGCTTGGATTATCCATATACCATGTCGCATATGCGAATACAAGTGGAGATACAAAAAGTATTACTGCAAGGAGCATATAGCTTATCGGAGTTATCAGAGTTGTTATGGTTAATGATAGGGTACCGACGGTGAACCAAGGCAGTGACTTGGTACCGTAAGCGACAAAAGGCATCATCGCAAGGGAGACTAAGCTGCCAAGCACCGCAATAATGCCGGGAAATTTCCTGTTCTTGAGCAGAGCTATAATAATTATTGAAACGGCCAATGGCAATAGAAGATATAACGGCTGCATATTACCACTTCATCTTCGATAGAGTTGTTATATCGAAGCTTATTCCATTGTATTTCATGTAAATATAGAATGTTATGAGCACTATTATCTCTGTTGCAGCTACTGCCCATATCGATAATAACATAATTACCGGACTTGCCGATGCAGAGGTGCTTGATGTGAAAAACGAGACCAGTGCGATTATGCTTGCAACCATTATTAGTTCTACTGCAAGAAGAAGAGCGACAAAATGCCTGTCTGATGCTATCCCTGCGAGCCCTATCGCGAACAGTATGAATGCTAGCTCTATAAGGTAAGGGAACATTAAACCACCAGCCTCTTGAATTTCTTTATTATCAGCACTCCGCCTATCGCAGTTGAGAAAAGCATCAGTGTTATTATAAACAATATCGCGTAGTATTGGGAGAACGTCGCTGATGCTGACTGCTGGAAGGTCGAAGGAAGGTAGGCACTCTGCGGAATAGAGAATGCGATTGCAGTAAAAGCTATTGAAAGGGCAGCCGTAGCTGCAAAGAATTTGGCCGGCTTCAGCATGTTCTTTAGCTTTGTCTCTGTTGCAACTGCTGCTATCAGGTATGCAGATAGACCACCGACAAATATCAGGATCTGCAGAAGACCTATGAAGCTCTGCCCTATCGCCGAGAAGATGAATGCACTTGCCAGAAATGTTACCGTAAGCGCAAGAGCAGCATGCAGCAGGTGTTTGAACATGAATACAAGAAGTGCAGAGAGGATAGCAAGCACGCTTATCAGCACATACAGTATGTCTATTTCCATCATAGTTACACTTTATTCAAGGTCTGCCGGGTTCTTCAGCAACTCCCTCTTATCGTATACTTCATAGTCATAATTTTTCGTCAGGGTCAGGCATTTTGGAGGGCATACCTCCTCGCAAAGCGCACAGAACAGGCATCTCTCTATCCCTATCTGCGGCATCTTCTTTACGCCCTTCGCGGTGACTACATCCACCATGGTTATCGTCTTGTTCGGGCAGATTATCGCACAGGCAGAGCAGCTTATGCATGTGTTCATATCAAGCCTGAGCATTCCCCTGTAATTGTCAGGCATTGACTCCCGCTCTTCCGGAAAGTTAACAGTGAATCTTTTTGAGCCTATAGTCGTCTTCATCGTCTTTAGTATAGGCCATATCATTCAAATCAACCAACAAACAGTATATATGTTATTATAAGATTTATTAATGAAAGAGGTATCAGGATAAGCCACCCCATGCGCAGGATCCTGTCTATCCTCATACGGAAGGTTGTGGCCCTTATTATCACAGCTATTACTGCTATTATTATTGCCTTTATTATGAGCCATACCACTCCTGGTATTGGCGCCGGTCCCAGCCATCCTCCCAAGAACAGTATAGATATCAGCAAGCTTGACATGAATACCTTTGAGTAATCCAGGAAGAGCACAAGCGCATAGTATGCCGGGCTCATGTCAGTTATCCATCCTGCTATTAGCTCTGAGTCTGCTTCCATAAGGTCAAATGGAGGCCTTTCTATCTCCGCGAGCATCGCTATGAAGAATATGAAGAAGCCGATTGGCATTAGCACTATGTAATACGCGTTTGACTGCATTGCGATTATGTTCTGCAGATTGTATCCTTTTGATATAAGGCCTATGGCAGCTATGACAAGCATCAATGGTATTTCGTAGCTGAGCAGCATCAGTATGGACCTTTGAGCGGAGATGTCTGCAAACTTGTTGCCGCTTGCAAAACCAGAAAGGAATATCATTATCGGCATAAATGCGATCACTACAAAGACGAGTAGGAGACCAAAACCGATATTAGTAGCCTGTAGGCTTGGAAATATTGGCAACAGCAGAACAGTAAATATAGTGATGGATATCAGTATTGGAAGTGCAGTCCCATATAGTATAGAATCAGCATTGTCTAGGTCAAGGCTTGCTTTTGAAAAAAGCTTCACCAGATCCGCAAAGTTCTGCAATATTCCGTACTTTCCGACATAGGTTGGCCCGTGTCTGTACTGCGCTTTTGCAATTATCTTTCTTTCTATCCATCCGAACATCTATCCGAAAACCGCAAGCATGAAGAAGATAAGTATAGCATAGATTAGCAGAGCCACTACGTTGTATAGTATATTGCCTGATTGCAGCATGCCATTGAATAATTGTATTATGTTATCTATCAACACAACCCATCACCAAATCCAAAGTCCCTAGAGTCGCGAACAGGTCTGCCATTCTTAGACCCTTTGCAAGATGCGTTATCGCCGTCAGATTTATGAAGTTTGGAGACCTTATAGAGAGCCTGTATGGTTTCTGGTCATCTGCAACCAGATACATCATCACCTCCCCCTTCGGCGCCTCCCTGCTCACTATAGATATCTTGTTCTTCGTTGGAGGACTTCTTAACTTTACAGGCATTCCTATCGCATCGCCAGTAGGCATGGTCTTGAATGCCGTTTTTATCAGGCGTATGCTTTCACGCATCTCCAGCAGCCTTACCTTGTATCTTGAGAAGTTATCGCCTCTGGTGAGTATCTTTGTCTCAAAATGCAATTTGTCATATACGTAATATGGAAGGTTCTTCCTTACATCATACTGCACTCCTGAGGCCCTCAGTACAGGGCCAGTTACCCCCAAATCAATCGCCTTCTCAGGAGTAAGTATGCCAATGTTCTTCATCCTCTCTTTGAATACAGGGTTCTTTTCTATGAATAATTCATATTCCCGTACCCTTTTTTCTATATAGTCAAGCGTGTTGAGGGCTCTTTCCTCAAAATCCGGTGGTAGATCGCTTATAAGTCCGCCCAGCCGCATGTTGACATAGAACATCCTGCTTCCTGTTGCTTCCTGCAGCAGATCGAGTACCTTATCTCTGTCCATGTATGCCCACATGAACAATGTGAACATCTGTCCCAAGTCATTTCCTATAGTGCCTATAAAGAATAAATGGCTGGCGATTCTCTGCAGCTCTAATAGTATTACGCGGATGTACATTGCGCGCTCCTTTACCTCTATGCCCATCGCCTGCTCGACAGCTGCCACGTAAGCTTCATCGTAGGACATTGGAGCCAGATAGTCAAGCTTCTCCATGTATGGAGGATTCTGCATATACATCCTTGTCTCGGTAAGTTTTTCCACCCCTCTGTGGAGGAATCCTATGTGTGGCTCTATCCGTTCTATAGTATCCCCGTCAATATCTGCGACAAGGCGCATCACTCCGTGTGTACTCGGATGTATAGGGCCTATATTAATCCTTGTTATCGACATTGACTCACATTGATTTGTAATCCTCTCCCCATGCAAAGCTCTTTCTTAGCGGACCGCTTAGCCCGTCCCATTTCTCAAGAAGCAACCGTGAAGCCTTCCTTCCCTTTATACTTATGTCAAACATCTCTGACATCTCGCGCTCATACCAATCTGCAGACGTATAGTCCTTCATTATTGTTGGGACCCACAAGTCCGCAGGCATTAGTTCTACTTCCAGTATCTCATCCTTTCGCTTGTCTATGTCTCTCAGGAAGTACAGCGCAGTAACATGATCCACATAATCTACAGCAGTTATCTTTACCAGATACGAATAGCCTGCAGTCTTCATCTCGCTTACTTTCTGGAGTAATTCTTCTCTTTTAATCTTCAATCTTACCACTTATTTTAGCTTGTAGTTTCATCAGTGCCTCGAAAAGGTTTTCTGGCTTTGGAGGGCATCCTGCAACATATACGTCTACAGGGAGGACCTGGTCTATTCCACGCACTATGTTGTAGCTTTCAAACCATGGACCTCCGCATGTTGCACACTCCCCGAATGCAACCACATATCTCGGCTCAGTCATCTGTTCATAGAGTCTTTTTATCTCTGGAACGGCTGATTTTGTTACCCATCCTGCTACAACCATCACGTCAGCCTGCCTGGGCGTGCCTCTGAAAAGTAGGTATCCCTTACGTTCGGCATCTATCCGCGCTGAGCCGAAGCCCATGAGTTCTATAGCGCAGCATGCAAGCCCGAACTGCATCGGCCATAGGGAGTTTACCCTGGCCCATTTTATCATTCCTTTTGAGAGTTTCAGAGCTCTTAATATTTCAGATGTCTTTGCAAACATCACATTCGGCTTTACATCCTTGTCTTTAAGAGATTCGTAGACCAGCTGGTCCATCTCTTTTTTTGCAATCTTAAATTCCTCTTCAGTATATTCTTCTGTCATCAATTCACTTCGTAAACTTTGCCATGGCAAGCGTGATAACGACCATTATGAAACCAGCAACGGGCAGCATCAGTATCAGCATGTCCGTAGTGCTGGATAGCAGGCTTGCAGAGTATGTCCATGTCAGTATTATTGCTATGAGTATATCAAACGCAACGAATACTGAGAAATAGTGCATGTATTCGTTCATTATGCTTATCCTTGACCCGACGCTTGCCTCAGCGCTCTCGAAGGAAGCATTTCTTACCCTGTTAGATTTTTTCCTGTTCCTTATGATAATAGAGCTGAATATCATGACAAATGGTACTACCAGCGCGAACAGCATGAATACTAAAAGCGCGAGATAGACTGAATACATAATAATATTATCGTTATGATAGCTTTAATATTTTATAGTTAAACTAGGGAGACAATGACGTTTTCTGAAAAGGCTGCCAGGATAATAAGTGCAGGGGAGATAAAGATAAGGGTGATTAGGAGCGGGATGTACCAGAAGCTCACCTTCACGGTTGCGAAGGAGAAAGCAGGCGAGGTCGAGTATTATGAACTGTTTACAGATAGGCTGATAGATGCTTCCGAGCTTACCAGGATAGCTGAGGAAGTTGGCCTGCCTGTAAAAGCCCAGAACGGAAGGTCGTTTCCCAAAGGGACCTCGGCACGGGATTTCCAGGTTTCAGCTTTTCAACCCGATTCTTTTACCATGCATGCATGATGTGCATACGCCTTGTTTATCATCTAAATGTGCACCGCATACATGTTTTCCGCATAATGGACATACATGTGATGCTATCTTCCCGCAAATATGGCATAGTGTACTCTTATCCATTTACTCACCTAAATCAAGCGTTCCGGCATACAGCTCTTTGGCTCTCTTCAGAGAAAGAGGCTTCAGTCCCTTCGACTTTGCATATTTGCATTGGTAGGTTATGTATGACTGGTTTACATTCGTGTCAGGATTGAGCTCTTTGCATTTCTCTATGTACTCGACAATTATCTTTGCAGCATCTGCTTCAGGCATATTCCTCACGTTTATAAGATACGGGGCAAGTATCAGGTTTACGGTGCGGTGCCTGATGTCATGTATCGGCGTTTCAAGTATTTTTTCTATCCACCTGTAGACCTTGCCTCCTGTCTGTACCTTTACCTTTCTAACAGGTCTTTTGATGCCCTTGGCATATTCTATTACCTCTTTTGGCAGCTTTTTTGGATTTATAGGCAGGTTCATCGCTATCTTCTTCCTCGCTGCCTCTGCAATAATCTCTGACAGCTCTGCCTGAGAAAGATAAACGTTACCCCTGTCAAGGTTTCTGTTGACCAGAGATAGGCCGGATCCTTTCCGCTTATTCATTAGGAACTGTTCGAACTTTATCGCAAGGGTTCCGCTTTCATGCAGCACAGGTATTTCCAGCTCTTTTGATAATTCCATGATTCTGGAAGTATCCTCGGATGACAATGCAGACCTTACTCTATTGCTCTCTGCATTTATGTATATGTTAAGCAGATACCTGTCATTCAGAGCGCTTGCCAACATCCTTGAATAGACATAGCTTATGACTATGGATTTTTTAATCTCATTAAGCCTGACTTCTGCAAATTCAGGATTTCGCTTGTGAAGATCCTCTTCAAGCCTGAGCTTGCCAAGCCTCAGGTATTTTTCCTCTATGGATGATGAAGCACTGCCTATTATGTCTAGGGCAGTCTTTGAAAACGGATATTTATATGAAAATTCAAGTTTTCTAGCTTCTGGGTCCATAATACAACATGTGCAATAATGTATAACATCCTTTCTGTGATGCGTTGACTTAATAAACCTTAAAACATTCTGTTATTAGGTATATTTTTATGGCAGAATTAAGCGATGTGCTAGGCGAGGATTCTTTGAGATATGTTGCTCGGATAACGCCAGTTATAAGGAAGAAGTACAGCATAGATTTTGAGGAGCTGCTGAAGGAGCCTGCCAACTACGCCGACAATCCCAAGATAGCAGAAAAGATAAAGTCGATGGAAGAGGATGTTGACAGCTTTATTGACGGGCAGATAGCAAGCAGGAGAGATGATGAAAAGGCATTGCAAAACAATCTTGCTGTAATAGATCAGGATTCCAAAAAAATAGTGCAGGCGATAAAAACAAAGGCATCTATAGCGCAAGTACCTTTTGTGAAGCCAGCGTTCGTGGATGTTTCGGAAAGAGAAGAGATAATAATAGAAGGTTATGATGCATCAATTGACCAGCTTGTTACCCGAATGATAAATATATCGGATTACATAGCTGACCTGTCTACGAGCTATGGAGATTATATAGTAGGCTCATGGCTCTTCTCTGGAAGAAGCAAGTATATGATAAGTATCCGTCCCCCTGTAAGTGAGATAATAGTCATGAACATGGCGAGGGACGAGATAAAGGCAGTTCTTGAGAGCATATATGCAGAGTTCAGTGTAAAGTAACAAAGAATGCTTTTATGGAAAGACTTATTGTGATAACAGGCACCCCAGGGACGGGAAAGAGCACTCTTGCAAAGCATCTTGGAGATAAGATTGGCGCAGATGTGATTGGAGCTAACGAGATTGCAACAAAACACAACCTGGTGATTGCAAAGGACAAGTTTGGCACAAGCATAATTGACATAAAGAGGCTTGAGAAGGTAGTTAATGGGATTGCAAGGAAATATTCACGGGAGAAAAAAGCACTCGTATTGGAAGGGCATCTTCTGTCCGAGATAAAAGTAGGCGGAGCAGCAGTTATAGTAATCAGAGAACATCTTCCAGTCCTGATAAAACGGCTTGAGAAAAGGAAGTATCATTTTGATAAACTGCGTGACAATATCATAAGTGAGGCGATTGACCTTTGCGGCAGCAATTCAAGGAAGAATTACAAGAAAGTATATGAAATCGCAGGAGGGAGAACTGCAAATGCAGAAGCGCTCAGAGTATTAAGATACGGCAGGCGCAATGGAGAGAGCATAGACTTAATTCCTGAGCTCCTGAAACTGATAAAGAAAAACAAGAATTTCCTTGCGTGATTCAGATCCTCAGTTTTTTTGAAAGATCAGCATAGATTATTGAAGAGTATTTTGCAGGGATTTTTTCATTCAGAAATACTTTTGCACCTTTTACCGAAGCGCCGTTCTTGATAAGCACCTGTCTGCCTTTCGATACTTCTGCAAGCAAATCGGAGAAGGTTTTATACTCACTTTTCTCCATTGCGTTTATAGTATCACCTTCAGCCAGAAAACCAATTGCCTTCCTGTGTGCTTCGATAAATCTTAGTGGTGCATCGCCGAGGTTTGCCTTCGGACCTTTTATTATCCTGGATCCTATCTGCTCTTTAGGAGTAACAAATACAATTATGCCTTCATTCTTGTTTATAGTTTCTGAGTGTAAGTATATCCTGAATCCAAGCTGCGTCGCCCTGTTGCTGATTATATTTGCAGCCTTGCGAAGCTGAGGCCACACGACATCTTCGCTTTTGTCATCAGTCTTTACAACCAATGCATGGACATCTAAAGCAGATTCTTTTATAAAAGACGATAAGGTTTTCCCCGCTTGTGCATTTGCTTTTCCTTTGTTGAAGAATTCTATAGAAGGATTTGTCATGAACTTCTTAGAAATAATGACAAATCTGGATAAGGACTCCTGGGAAACGCCTGCTGCCACATTCCTGTTCTTGTCCACCGGATCTATAACTATAAAGTTGGTGTGGAACCGCTTTGTATATCCAATATCTCCCTCGGTTCTGTCTTTGGGAAATAGTATCACGTAATCCTGTGCGCGTGACATATACCTGAGCAAATTGTGTAGAGAGCCAAAGTGGTGGATGAGAAGCTCGCACAGGTATCCTGAAAATCCGCTTATTTTTACCTCTGCCCCGTATATGTTGTGCGCCTTCAGCAGTGCTTTCAGCACTCTTGTATCGTCTTTCTGCTTTTCCGTCATATTTGAGAGTATGAATTTAGTATGGAAGGGAGTTCGGTCAACAGTAGTTGCAAGTTCTTCTGGATCGCTTATTTTTGTTGCTGGTACAAGGTCGGCATTAACTTTTATTGAGTTAAGATATACCCTTATGTATGGATGCTCAGCATATTTTATCCTGTAATAATCGGATTTGGCAGTTATCAGCTTCTTGCCGTACTCTATTGCCTTTTTCTCAAGATGCTGCTTGCTTGTTCCTTTCTTGAAGAGCATAAAGATGTCTACATCGGCGTCGCCTTTCAGGTATGTTCCCTTTGCTATCGAACCTGCAACCTTTAGTTCCACACCTTTCCCGGTTATCGCGGCGAGCTTGTCCATGAGCAGATTGACGCTTGCAGTCATCTCTTTTACATCATTAGGAGTAGGTTTTATGTCTTTTAACACAGAATCGAATATACCCTTTGCCTTTTTTTCTGTGGTTGGCGCCATAAACAAATTAATATAAACAAAGGTTAATATAGCGTTACATGGGCTCGTAGCTCAGGAGCAGAGCGTTCCGTTCGCAGGAAACCCTTAGAAAGGGTTTCGTCGAAACTTCCGAAAAACGGAAAGGCCGCGGGTGCGATTCCCGCCGAGTCCAATAAACTCTTTGGGAAAGAGTTTAATCAGAAAGCTCTCATCAAAGCAGGCAACAAATCCGCAAGTGAATCTGGGTGCGGGTTGGCATAGACACCGGTATAAAAGTTTATACGAATCTACGTGTAGTAAAAAGTCACCTATAGGACATACTATATTATATACTTTGTGCTGTTAAATATAATAGAATACTTGAATTGGAAAATACTAATAGTAGTGAGAATAATGGAAAACAAAATAAAGATATGTATAATACTGGGAAGCATAAGGAACGGAAGATTTGGAGAGCGACCTGCAAAATGGATAAATGAAGAACTGAAGACTTGGGAAGGAGTAGATGTTGACTTTGTAGATCTTAAGGATTACCCTATGCCTTTCTTTGATTCTCCAACCTCTCCATCAATGATGGAAAAGAAGTACCAAAATGAGAATGTGCAGAAATGGTCTGCAAAAGTTGACAATGCAGATGCCTTCATAATCATCTCTCCTGAATACAATCATGGTTATTCTTCAGTGCTGAAGAATGCTTTGGACTGGCTTTCTCCTGAATGGTCCAGAAAGGCTGTCGGATTTGTCAGCTATGGAAGTGCATCTGGAGCAAGGGCAATTGAACAGCTCCGTGAGGTAGCGATAGAACTTAACATGGCGCCGATACGTAAATCTGTACATATTAACTGGGACTTCATAATGAAGACCTGGCAAAATAAGGACATATCTAATGCAGAGCTCTTTGCACCTTTGAGGAAAGGTATGGGCCCTGACCATCTTGCAGACTTTGTGAATGATCTAGTCTGGACAGCGAAAGCAATGAAGAATGCCAGGAACAATAGCCAGTGATATACGACATAATAGCATGCGTATTCCAATATGCTGATTATTTGCCATTAGGATTTCTTGATGGAGTTATAGGCTTAGCTGTAGAATACGCATAGCTGCATTCTTCAGATGGCAATATTACAGTTAATGTTTGGTTGTTTTTATCTTGAAAGGAGCTTCTTTATGTTTCCAGAGAATATCTTCTCCTTCTCAGATCTGCTTATATCTGCCTTCTTTATTTTGAGCATTTCTATCTCCTGGTCAGAATATGGAGCATCTGATCCGAATATTATTTTGTCCGCACCTAGGTTTTTGCACATCATCTTAACAACATATGTTGTTCCAAAAATAGATGTTTCTACATAAAGATTGTCTTCCTTTGCAATTACGTTTAGGGCATCTCTGGAGAGGTTTGCAAAATGAGCTATTATTATATTCATATTTGGGAATATTTTTGCTAGTCCTACTATCCTGTCAGGATCCGAGTATTTGCCATTTGTCTTAAGCATTATCCTCGTAAATGTATCATACTTCCGCGCATGGATAAGCAGAGGCTTGCCTGAATCCTCAATCTTCTTATACAGTCCATAGTATTTTTTATCGATAGGGTCAAAGTTCTGGGCCCTAGGATGAAGCTTTACTCCATAGAAGCCGTAGTCAAGGAGATGCTCAAGCTGTTCTGTATCGATTACCTTGGGGTCAAATCTGAGGAATGGAAGCATAGACTGATCCTTATGCTCAAGGAGTTTTATGCTTGCTTTTACCAGGTCGCTTTTCTCATTGAATGGAAAGATTGCAGACTTGTCTATCCCGTAAGCATGCATGTTTCTTTTGAGCCTCTGGAGCTTTTGCGCAGATCCGTCAGCGTCTGCACCTATATGCACATGTGAGTCTATTATCATTAAGTCGCCTTTGACAGAGATATTTACGTTTTCCCTCTTTTCACATTCCTTCTGTCCATAGGCGATTTGTATTCCCGATAAATATGAATGGATTCGCCAATTATCATACCTGTAGTAAGTGCAAGCACCATATTAACAGCTACTGTCAACCATGGGACATTTGTGACTATCATTGGAATTATGTCCCTAAATGCAAATGAGACAAGCCATACGGTTATCACCACTGCTGATCTCTTATAATACGTCTGTTCATCCTTGTCAAAGAACTTTGTAGACTTGCCGAATCTGGTGCCGAGCAGTGCGCCTATGGCGAACGCAACTATCGCTATCGCATATTCCGTAGAGGTCATAGTTGAATAGGCAATGGACCCGATAGTTATCAGCATATAGAGTATAGGAATTCCAATTACTCTGTACATGCTGAACTTTGTCCCTTTCATCCCTCTGAATACCCTTACTGACATTATCAACACTATTGCCAGTATGAATATGTCTCCGGAAGTACCTGTGGGCGTTGCGCCTACTGGAAATCCAGTATAATTTGAGGTTGCATTCATTGGAACAGTCCTGTTTGGTTGTGAGTATTTAAAAATACGAATGTTTATATAAGAGTATCGTTTATACGATATCATATAACTGATAAGTGATTTGTATGGACAAAGAAGGCAAAGAATCTTTTAAGCATGAATTAATAAGACAGCATATGAAACAACAGGCGTTTTTCAAGAGAAGCTGGATGGGGCAGAGGGGTTGGATAAGACCGACTGTTCTTGCAATACTTGAAGAGAATCCAATGAAAGGTGTTGAGATAATGGACAAGCTCGAGGAAAGGAGCAGAGGATGGTGGAGACCTTCCCCAGGTTCGATATATCCATTGCTTGACGAACTTACAAAAGAAGGGCTTGTAAAGAAGAGAAGTGATGGAAGGTATGAGATTGCAGGCAAAAGAGCAGATGGAAAAGAGACTGGAGAGATGGAGGATGTGATGACAAATATAGAAAGTAACATATCGTATATGGAGGATATAGCTTCAGGAGGTAAGGGATTGAAAAGGCATGCCAAAAGAATAGATAGTATAATTGAGAGGCTTAAGAGACTAAGGTGATTTTTTGGTTGGAGTTGATAACGCTATTAGTGCAAAGAAGATAAGCAAGCACTTTGGAACCTTAAAAGCAGTCGATGGAATATCCTTTGATGTTAAAGAGGGAGAGATATTTGGCCTGCTGGGACCGAATGGAGCTGGAAAGACCACGACCATAAAGATTCTTACAACTCTTATCCCACCCACCTCAGGAAGCGCAATTGTTGCAGGATATGGGATTTTGAAGAGCCAGAAAGAGGTAAGGAAGAAGATAGGGATTATATTCCAGGATCCTTCGCTTGACGATGAACTGACAGGGTGGGAGAATCTTGAATTTCATGCGATATTGTATAGGATAGATAAAAAGAAGCGCACTGAAAAGATAAAGGAGGTTTTAGAACTTGTTGAGTTGCTTGACAAAAAAGACATCCTTATCAAGGATTATTCTGGAGGTATGAAAAGGAGGCTTGAAATTGCACGTGGACTTGTGCATGAGCCTTCCGTACTTTTCCTGGATGAACCTACTGTAGGGCTTGACCCACAAACAAGAAGGAAGATATGGGATTATATCAAAAAGCTCAATGAAAAGCATGGCACAACAGTCATACTAACTACACATTATATAGAAGAGGCAGATTACCTGTGCAACAGAGTTGCATTTGTAGACCATGGGAAGCTCATTGCCCTTGATACGCCGTATAAGCTCAAAGGCAAGCTAGGGGGAGACGTCATTTCTGTGCAGGCAAACAGCAGCTCTGATAAATTTCAAAAGATTATGAAAAATCACTCCTGGGTAAAGAATGCTTCTGTTCATGACGGGTTAGTTGACTTGACTGTAAATGATGGAGAGAGAAAAATACCTGAAGTCGTAGATAT